>NZ_JACGAX010000004.1:0-136187 GCF_020138145.1 Campylobacter sp. RM9334 | reverse complement strand
ACCGCCACTAGCTTTTAATATTACAGGATAGCCAATTTTTTTGGCAAATTCTTTTATTTCTTCTTCTTTGCATTCATTTAATACTTTTGTTCCTGGAACTACTGGAATGCCGTTTTTTTGCATTAATTCTCTTGCTATATTTTTATTTCCCATATTTTTAATAACTTGAGATTTTGGTCCAACGAAAATTAATCCTGCATCTTCTACCATTTTTGCGAATTCATAATTTTCACTTAAAAATCCATATCCAGGATGGATTGCATCAGCACCACATTCTTTTGCAGTTTGGATTATTATTTTTGCGTCTAAATAGCCTTTAATGGCATCTTCACCTATACATTTTGCTTCACTTGCGATTTTTACATGCAGACAATCTTCATCAGGCTTTGTATAGATAGCTACACTTTGAATATGCAAATCCCTACAAGCTCTTATGATACGAACAGCAATTTCTCCCCTATTTGCTATTAAAACCTTACTAATCACCTTTAAACTCCTAATTTTAAATAGTGATTTTATTTTAATATTTTAGATTGAAAAAGATGAGTTTGCTTTTGTTTTAACCATTTATTTGTTACTAAAAGTAACAAAATTAAATATTCAATTTTTTTAGTTTATGGAATTTGATTTTAATATTTTTACTTGGTTTATATTGAAAAATCAATATAAACCAAAATAAGCAAATTATAATTTATTTTAAATTCTCTTGGCTTTTTAAATACACACTAGCACAATCTTTGCTAAGTTCTCTTATTTTTAGCATAAAATCTTGTCTTTGAGTAACGCTAATTGCACCCCTAGCATCAAGGGTATTAAATAAATGCGCACACATTAGACAATAATCATACGCAGGTAGTGAGTAACCACTATCAAGCACACTTCTTGCTTCATTATATGAAATATCAAACATTTCTTTAAGTCTTGAAGCATTTGCTAATTCAAAATTAAACTTAGAGTATTCAAACTCACCTTGCTTATGAACATCAGCATAAGTTAGCCCACCGCCCCAATTAATATCATAAACATTATCAATATCTTGAATATACATTGCTAAGCGTTCAAGTCCGTAAGTAATCTCTGCACTAATTAAATCACAAGAAAATCCACCAACTTGTTGAAAATAAGTAAATTGAGTAACTTCCATTCCATCAAGCCATACTTCCCAGCCAAGCCCCCAAGCTCCTAAAGATGGGCTTTCCCAGTTATCTTCTATAAATCTTACATCGTGTTTATTTAAATCAATTCCTAAAACTTTTAAGCTATTTAAATATAAATCTTGAATATTCGCTGGACTTGGTTTCATTAATACTTGAAATTGATAATAAGCACCTAAACGATTTGGATTTTCTCCGTATCTTCCATCAGTTGGACGGCGAGATGGAGCAACATAACAAACATTATGTGGTTTTGTTCCAAGTGATTTTAAGAATGTTTGTGGATGAAAAGTCCCTGCACCTGCAGGAAAATCATAAGGCTGAATTAAAGCACAACCTTGCTCGCACCAATACTTTTGTAAGTTTAAAATAATTTCTGAAAATGTCATTTAAAAGCCTTTAAAATAAATTTTATTTATCATACAAAATTAATATAAATTTATGTTATTTTGCATATAATTAGCGATTTTTTAAGGAGATTATATGAAAAAATTAATTTTAATTACAAGTTCTTTATTTGTTTTTAGTGCTTGTGTTAGTCAAGAAAATGAAGTTGTAAAAAGCAATTTAATGAATCTTGCATTACAAACTGCTTTAAATCCTAGCTTAAAAGACGAACAAACTAACTGCATTACTAACAAAAATGCAAGCTCTTGTTTAAATATTGCAAATGTTTTATTACAAGGCACTTCAACTTCTCAAAACATTCAAGCAGCAGGTTATTACTATCAATTAGCTTGTTCTTTTGGCTTAGCAATTGGTTGCGATAAAGCTAACGAATTAAAAAAATAACCTTTTAAGAATTTAAAACGAGTTAGTTTTAAATTCTTTTAAATATATTCTTTCAATTAAATAAAAAATCAAAATATCAAATTAATAAAATAATTATAATTTTTTAAGAAAATATATTAAAGGATAAAAATTATTATTAATTGTGTAAAATTGTAACAATGATTTTTATTTTTATTATATTTTATTC
Organism: Campylobacter sp. RM9334; assembly: GCF_020138145.1. Taxonomy (NCBI): domain Bacteria; kingdom Pseudomonadati; phylum Campylobacterota; class Epsilonproteobacteria; order Campylobacterales; family Campylobacteraceae; genus Campylobacter; species Campylobacter sp. RM9334. The sequence goes on along the minus strand of NZ_JACGAX010000004.1, from coordinate 134,054 downwards.
TTATATTAATCTTAATGATTTTCTTTTCTTATAGTATTTAAGCAAGGAGGATTTATGATTGAACAAATTAACTTAATCATTTTATTTTTTTTATTATTGTCAATAGTTTTAGGCTATTTATTTAAAGCAAATATTGGTATTTTTGCAATTGTATTATGCTTTATTGCTGCTTATATTTATGGCTTAAAACCTAGTGAAATTGTAAAATTATGGGGGCTTGATTTATTTTTTATCTTAGTTTCTATTACTTATTTTTATGGCTTTGTCATAAATAATGGAACTTTAAATAATCTAGCTTCAAAAGCAGTTTATGGGGTAAGAAACTATCCTTGGAGTATTCCTATAGTTTTGTATATTGTTGTTGCAATTTTTGTCGGTATTGGACCAGGACATTATGCTGGATTTGCCTTTATGAGCCCATTAGTTTTATACATAGCTAATAAGATTAAAATGAATAAAATTTTAGCTGCTATTATAATTTATTCAGGTTCTTGTGCTGGGGGATTTAATCCTTTTACTTTAGGTGGTAGGGTTACTTATAATCTAATTGAGAATTTAGGTTTTACACCTGAACAATCAGCAATTATGCAATTAAATCTTGGAAAAAATATGTTTATAGCACATACTTTAATTTTTATTTTAGGATATGTGTTATTAAAGGGGTATAAGGTTGTATATTCATCAAATATTGATAAACCTGAAAAACTAAATTCTATACAAATTAAAACGATTTTAATAGTTACATTTGTATTTTCTTTGGTTATGGTTCCATCAATTTATTTATCTTTTCAACCTGAAAATTTATTGATGAGTAAAATGACTATATTTTTTAATCCTACTTTTGTTTCATTCTTAGGAATTATTTTAGCTATTGTATTTAAGATAGGAGATGAAACACAAGCTTTTAAAAATATACCTTGGAATTTAATTTTTATGATTGGTGCATTAACTATGCTAATAGCACTTGGAAAATCTACTGGTGCTATGCAAATAATAAGCAATTTTTTAAGTGCTCAAGGTGGCAATGATAGTAGCTGGATATATTATTTATTAGGCGTTTTATCTTCTTCAATGAGTGCATTTGCTTCTAGTATGGGCGTTGTAATGCCGACATTTTTTCCTATTGTTCCAAGTCTTAGCGTATTAGAGCCATCTTTGGCATTTTCTATTATCGCAACATTTGCAACATTTACGGGGTATTCAAGTTTTTCATCAGGTGGAGCATTGGTTTTAGCAGGGACACAAGATGAGCAAGAAAGAAAATATTTATTTATTAGGTTATTAATATTACCTATTTTGCTTGTGTTATTTGGGTTTTTGTTATTGTTTTTAGGTGTTATTAATTAATTTATGAAAGGGAAAATTATGGAATTTAAAAATTATATAGGCAAACAAGAAATTATAAAAGAAGAAATAAGTCTTACTCAAGTTGAAAAAATAGTCGCAACACTTGATTATAAAGATTTAAAATTAGGTGATGAATTACCTTATTTATGGCAATGGTGCTTTTTTAATAAGGCTTTAAGTAAAGATAAATTAGGCAAAGACGGACACCCTAAATTAGGCGGAAGCGATGATAGTTTTTTACCTAGTTTTGGAAATGTTAATCGTATGTGGGCTGGTGGTAGATTTACTTTTAATTCAGCGTTGATTATAGGCAAAATCGCTACTAAAATTACTACTATAAAAGATATTCAAGAAAAAATTGGAAATACAGGAAAATTAATTTTTGTTACTTTAGAGCATAAATATTATCAAGATGAAGATTTAAAAATTATTGAAGAACAAGATATAGTTTATAAAGAGCCAACTCCACCAAAATTAACTAGCAATAAACCTGTAAGCGAAGCTGATTTTTCTGAAAGTTTTTGCCCTGATTCTACTTTATTATTTAGATATTCAGCACTTACTTTTAATGGGCATAAAATTCATTATGATTATCCTTACGCTACTATGGTTGAAGGATATAGCGGCTTAGTAATTCACGGACCTTTATTAGCTACTAAGATGATTAGTTGTTTTGCAAAAAATCATAAAGATAAAAAAATCACAAAATATAGTTATAGAGGATTACACGCAGTTTGCACTCCTAGTAGTTTTTGCGTTGAGTCAAAAATAATTAGTGAAAACGAAGCAAATGTGTGGATAAATAAAGATGGTTTTATAGCTCATCAAGGCATTATAAATTATAAATAAAGGAGAAAAAATGTTGCCATTAGAAGGAAAATTAGTATTAAGTATAGAACAAGCAATAGCAGCACCATTTTGCACTAGACAATTAGCTGATTTAGGTGCTAGAGTTATTAAGATAGAACGCCCTGATGTAGGGGATTTGGCAAGAGGATATGATACTAGAGTAGATGGACTTGCAAGTCATTTTGTATGGACTAATAGAAGCAAGGAGAGTTTAGCCATTGATTTAAAAACCGAAGAAGGTATGAAAATAATAAAATCAATTTTACCTAAGGTGGATATTTTCGTTCAAAATCTAGCATTTGGGGCTGCAAAAAGATTAGGATTAGATTATGAAAATTTAATTAAATATAATCCAAAAATGATTGTTTGTGATATTTCTGGCTATGGAGAAGGTGGAGAATACGAACACAAAAAAGCTTATGATTTATTAATTCAATCAGAAAGTGGCTTAGTATCTATAACAGGAACTGGCGATGAGTGTGTAAAAGTGCCAATTAGTATAGCTGATATATCTGCTGGAATGTATGCTTATAGTGGGATTTTACAAGCACTTTTATATCTTGAGAAAACAAATAAAGGCTCAAGAATAGAAATATCAATGTTAGAATGTATGGCTGAATGGATGGGGTATCCAATATATTATACTTATAAGGGTGCTAATCCGCCTATTAAAAAAGGTGCTTTTCACGCTAGTATTACTCCTTATGGTCCTTATAAGGCTGGTGATGGTAATGTTGTTATGTTTGGTCTTCAAAATGAAAGAGAATGGAGTAATTTTTGTAAGATTGTATTAGAAGATGAAAGCTTAATTAATGATGAAGAATTTAAAAACAACACATTAAGAACAAAAAACGCACAAAAGATTAAAGAAATAATAGAAAATAAATTTAAAAATCTAACGGCAAAAGATGTTGTGGATAGATTAGAAAAAGCAAAAATTGCAAATGGTAATGTAAATGAATTAAAAGATGTGTGGAATCACTCTCAATTAAAAAGTAGAAATAGATGGAGAGAAGTTGATACTGAAGTAGGTAAAATCCCAGCATTATTGCCACCGGCTACAAATAATAATTATGAGCCTAGAATGGATAAAATCCCAGCGTTAGGAGAACATACTCATAAAATCTTAAAAGAATTTGGATTTAAAGATGAGATTTCTCAACTACAATCAAAAAATATAATAAAGGTAAGAGATGAAAACTAAGAGTTTTTTGTTTGTTCCATCAATTAAAAATGATAGATTTAATAAGGCTTTAAATAGTGGAGCTGATTATATTATTATTGATTTAGAAGATTCAATTAGCCCTAATCAAAAAGATAAAGGCAGGGCTAATATTTTAGAATTTGCAAATAATACAGATGCTAATTTTTTTATAAGAATTAATGATACTAAGAGTGAATATTTTAATGATGATATGAAATTATTAGATGAATTAAATAAAATGAAAAAATTATATGCAATTGTATTGCCTAAGAGTGAGAGCTCAAAAGAATTTGAATTATTTAAAGATTTTAAAGATTTAATAATAATTCCAATTATTGAAAGTGCTTTGGGCGTTGATAATTTAGATGATATTGCAAGTTCAAAATTAATTAAATTATTAAGTTTTGGTGCTTTAGATATTTCTTTAGAATTAGGATTAAAAGAAGGCAGTGGAAGAGAAAATTTATTAAATCACATAAGAAATCAAATAGTGATAAAAAGTGCAAAATATAAATTATTACCACCAATTAATGGAGTATATCCTGATATTAAAGATGAAATTGGTTTAAAATCTGAATTAGAATTTGTATCTTCTATGGGTTTTGGCGGGTCTTTAAGCATTCATCCAAATCAAATTCCAATAATTAATCAAGTATTTAGTCCTACTAAAGAACAAATTCTATGGGCTAAAGAAATAGTAGAATTGGCAAAAAATACTGATGATATTGTATTTAATTATAAAGGCAATATGATAGATTTGCCAGTAATTAAGAAAGCTCAAAATATACTAGCAAATATCTAATATCTCTCTTAGGAGAGATATTAAAATAAGTGTGGGATTATTCCTGCAATATATCCAAAAATTAAGCAAATAATACTAATTGCCCAAATATAAAAGAATGAGCGTTTAATATGGTCTTTTATAGATACATCAGCAAGACCACATCCAAGCAATGTAGCAGGAACAACAGGGCTTATAAATGTAGCACAATTTCTAGCTAAAACCATAATAATAGCAAGGTTCATTGGGTCAATTCCAAAGGCATTTGTAACGCTTAAAACCACAGGCATAACGCCATAAAAATAAGAATCCGTGCAAAAGATTAATGCCATAGGAACAGCAAGTAAGCCTACTACTAAAGGAATTAAATTACCATATTCATTAGGCACAAGAGTTAGAATTGAAGCTCCCATTTTATTCATAATTCCACTTTTATCAAATACACCAATTAAAATTCCTGCACCAATTAAAGTAATATACATCATTATTGCTCCACCACTTGCTTTATCTAAAACTTTTTTAGCTATTTTTAAATTAGGATAATTTAGTGGCAACGCAATTGCAAAACCTATCATAAAACAAACATAAGAAGGTAATACATTAATTACTAAAGCAGCAATAACAGCTATTAGTAAAAATACATTTACTAAGAAAAATTTATCGTTTTGAAATTCGCTTTTTTCAATTTCAAGTTTAATTCCTTCAAGATTACCACCAGCACCACGCCTTTTTTCTTGATAACCGATAAAAATAGCTAAAGCTAGTGCTAAAACAAGACCTAAAACTTGCATAGGGATTAATTGATGCCATAAATCATTCGCGTCAGCCTCAATAACCGTTGCAGCTCTTAGAGTTGGACCTCCCCAAGGAAGAACATTCATAACACCCATTGCACTAGCACAAATTAATAAAAGTGATGATTTTCTCATTCCAAGTCTTTCATAAATTGGAAGCATAGCTGGAATAACTATTAAAAATGTAGCTGCTCCACTACCATCAAGATGAACAAACATTGCCATAAGTGAAGTAAGAATTGTGATTACAAATACATTTGGTGTAACTTTGCTAAGTAAGAAATTAATAATTTTATTAAAAAATCCACTAGCACTAAGCACACTAAAAAAAAGAATAGAAAATACAAATAAAGCCGCTGTATCGCTAACGGTGTTTACACCATCTTTTATAAAACCTTTCATTGCTTTAAAGTTTAAAACATCTCCTTTAACTCCTAAAGCTTTTCCGACTTCTAACCCACAATAATCCATTATCATAAGCATTGCAGCAACTACAAAGCTAACTAAAATAAATGCTATCGCAGGAGTGGTTTTATCTTTTAAGAGTAGCCATACGATAAATCCAAGCCCAATAAAGCCTGTAAGTGATAAAAATAAATCCATTTTTAACCTCCATAAAAAAATGTTAGATTTTAACAAAGTTACAATTTGAAATAATTGAAAATGGATAATTTTTTTAAAAAGTGTTAAGTTTCGTAACAAATTTTAGAATTTAAGAAAAAATTAAAAAATAATAATTCAAATTCTAAAAAGAATTTGAATTAATAATTAATCTTGTTTGTTAGGTAAGATTAGATTTAGAATGATTGCAAGTAAGGCACTAAGTCCAACTCCTGAAAATGAAACGCTTCCAAAACTAGCACTAAGCCCACCAACACCTACAATCAAAGTAGAACTAATAATTACTAGGTTTTTATTGTTAGTTAAATCTATTTTAGCATCAACTAAGGTTTTAATCCCAAGACTAGCAATTGTTCCAAATAAAAGTATCATAACTCCACCCATTACAGGCAATGGAATTGATTGTAAAATAGCATTAAATTTACCCACAAATGCAAGTAATATTGCAAATATTGCAGCCCAAGTCATAATTTTAACTTGTGCGTTTTTTGTAATCATTATTGCACCTGTAACTTCTGAATAAGTTGTAACTGGAGGACCACCTATTAAACCTGCAACACAAACTCCAACACCATCTCCACTTAAAGTTCTATGAAGACCTGGGTCTTTTGTGTAATCTTTTTTAGTTACTGCACCTATTGCCATAACTGCACCAATATGCTCAATTACAGGAGCAATTGCAACAGGTATCATAAAAATTGCTGCACTAAAATTAATGCTAGGTGTTTCAAAATGTGGTATTGCAAACCAAGGTGCAGCTTTAATTGCACTAGTATCAACATAGCCTAAAATAAAGGCTAAAATATATCCACAAATAGCACCTATTAAAATAGGAACTAATTTAAACATTTTTGAGCCAAAAATAGCAATTACAATAGTAACTAAGAATGAAAAAGTAGAAAGCATTAAAGCTATATCTTTATCAATTACTTGAGTTGAACCACTCATACCCATAGCCATTCCAGCCGCACTTACAGCAACGCTAAGACCTATTACGATGATTACAGGACCAATTACAACTGCGGGAAAAAGTTTGCTAATAAAACTCTCGCCTTTTGTTTTGATAATTGCAGCAAAGATAAAATAAACAAATCCTGTGCAAAATAAGGCAAACATAGTTGAATTAATTCCCCATTCTTTCATAGAATAAATTATAGGGGTTATGAATGCAAATGATGAGCCAAGATAGATAGGAACTTTAAATTTCGTAATGATTTGAAAAATAATCGTTCCGCACCCAGCACCTAAAAGAGCCATTGCAGGATTTAGTCCTGTAAGTAAAGGAACTAATACCATTGCACCAAAGGCTACGAATAAAATCTGAAGTCCAGATATCGCGTCTTTAATCATAAAAAAATCCTTTTTTATTTTGAGTTATTATCTCACAGGGGTAAGGTAAAAAAGGATTTTTTTCATTAAATTAAATAAACATAAAGGAGGATTGGTGACCCATACGAGACTCGAACTCGTGTTACCGCCGTGAAAGGGCGATGTCCTAACCGCTAGACGAATGGGCCTTTCAAGAAGTTTTTTCTTGTGATGTAAAAGCCGTTATTATATGTGAAAATTCTTAAAGTTTTCTTAAATTATAAAAATTTTTTCAATTTTTTTAAAATTTTTGTAAAAAATTGTAATTTTGATGAAAATTTTCAATTTAAAAACGACAATTTTAATCTTTTATGTTTAATATTTACATTTTTTTATAAGGAGAATATATGAAAGAATTAAAAGAAGCAAGGCTTAGATTAGTTGCTATGCCAAAAGATACAAATTCTGCAGGCAATATTTTTGGTGGTTGGATAATGAGTCAAATAGATTTAGCTGGTGCAGTTGCAGCTAAAGAAATAGCAAATGGTAGAGTAGTTACTATTGCAGTTGAACAAATGACCTTTAAAAAACCTGTTTATGTTGGAGACATTGTGAGCTTTTATGCTGATATTGTAAAAGTTGGAAGCACATCAATACAAGTTCAAGTAGAAGTTATCGCTGAACGCTGCACTCCTAAATTATATGGAGTTTGTGTGCCTGTTACAAGTGCACTTTTAACTTATGTAAATGTTGATGAAAACGGAGAAAAAATCAAAATTGATGAGAATTTAAAACGCTACAAGGGATTTTAATAATCCCTTTTATTCAACCTACTTTTTAAACTTACTTGTTAGAATTAAAAAAACTTTTAAGGATAATTATGAAATATGTTTTATTTGATACAGAAACTACAGGAAATACAGAATTAGATAGGATTATTCAAGTAGGTGCTTTGGTAATTGATAGTGAAAAATATGAAATTAATGAAATAGAATATGCTGAAAATATTTTTGACAATATACAAGAGAGAAAAGTTTTAGTATTTGATGAATTATGCAGTAGTGAAGTAAAGATTTCTTTTGAAGCTATGGAAGTTCATAATATAACCCCTGAAATGCTTATTTATAAGCCAAAATTTAGTGAAACGAAATTTTCAAAAATGCTAAATGAGCTTAATTCAAACGAAAATTACTTAATAGCTCATAATATTAAGTTTGATTTAGGAATGTTAGAAAAAGAAGGCTTTCAAAATAATTTTAAATTAATTGATACTTATAAGTGCGCTAAGGCTATTTTTCCTGACTTTAATCATCACAGATTGCAATATTTAAGATATTTTTTAGGGCTTTATAAAATTGAGCAAGAAGAAGCACAAAAATTAGGAATAATTATAAAAGCTCATGATGCGATAGGCGATGTTTTGGTTATGAAATTATTATTAGATGAGTTATTAAAGCATAAAAACTATGAAGAATTGCACGAAATTACAAAAGCCCCATTAATTAGCACTAAATTTAGCTTTGGAAAATACAAGGGCAAAAGTTTTGATGAGGTTAGAGCTGTTGATAATGGATATTTGTTGTGGGCTATGAATAATTTAGACGATGAAGATTTAAAATATTCTATCAAGAAATTTTTAGGATTAATTTGAGAATTTAAATCTCAAATTATCATTTTTTCTATGTTATATTTTCTATATAATTAATGTTATTATCATTTATTGCTATTAAATCTATGCAATAATTTAAATTATTATAATCTTCATAATGTTGATTAAAAATATAAATAGATTTTATAATTCTTTCTAATTTTTTTGGTGTTAAATAATATTCGCTTTCATAATTTTTGCTTGACTTTACTTCAATAAAATGCAAGGTTTTATCCTTTAAAGCGATTATGTCAATTTCTCCAAATTTGGTTTTATAATTTGTTTTAATTATTTTGAAATTATTTTTTTCTAAGTATTTTTTAGCTTTTTGTTCGTTTTCATAGCCAAAAATATATGACTTTAGTCCTTTTATGCTCTTATTTAATAAGTTCTCTTGCTTCATTTATCAAATCTTCGTTAGGATAAATTCCGCAAAAATATTCAAAAGCAAGGGCTGCTTGAAAAATAAGCATATCAAGTCCATCTTGAGTAATAATATTTGGATTTTTTAACTTACAAAAATCTAAAAATATATCGTGATTATATGCTAAATCATAAGCAATTTTTGTATTTTTTGCTAGTTTTTCTAAAAGATTTTCTTCTAAAGGTAGTAGATTTTTTAAACTTGCGCTTGTTGAGTTTATAATTAAATCAAATTCAAATTCATCTAATATAGTATGAACTTCACATAAAAAATCATCTTTTTTACTTCTATTAATTACTTTAGTTTTTATATTATTTTTTGCTAAAGAATAATAAACAGCCCTAGCAGCCCCACCAGCTCCTATTATTAAGGCATTGTTTATTTTGTAATTTTTTATAGGTTCATAAAAGCCAAATATATCAGTATTATAAGCTTTTAAAATTCCATTATCATTTATTATAGTATTTGCTGCTTTTGTGTTTATAACGTCTTCATCTTTATAATTTGCTAGTATTGCAACTTCTTCTTTATAAGGTAAAGTTACATTAACACCTTTATATTTTAAAATTGTGTTTTTTAAATCATTTGGATTTTCTACTAAAATTTTCTCATAATTAGCATTTATATTTAATCTTTCATACCATAGGTTATGAATTATAGGAGATTTTGAGTGAGCGATAGGATTTCCTATCACTCCGTAAATATTATTTTGCATGATAATAAAATGCGTCTTTTTTCACATTATCTCTTACAAATTTTAAGGCATTTGCTTTATCAGAATTTGAATAAGGTCCTACAATTACTCTACTCATACCTTTATTATCAGTAACTACTTTATATTGTAATCCTAGCGTATCTAGTTTTTTAATTTCGTGTGATTTTAGGTCAATATTTTTACCTGCATATACTTGAATATAGCTTCCATTATCACTTGTAGTAGGTGCTTTATTTGCTGGTTTTTCTTGTTGGGCAACTGGTTTTTTAACATTTAATGTATCAAATACTGAGTTTTCTTGTTTTGTTGTTTGAGTAGCTTGTTTTTTCTCTTCTACAACCACAGGCTTTTTCTCTTCAACTACAGCAGGTTTTACTTCTTCTTTAGGAGTTTCAAGTGCTGGCGTAGGTTGTTGATTTGCTTTTGCTAATTCTTTTACAACATTTTGAACTTCTTGAGATTTTTTAGGTTCTGGTTCTACTATATTATTTTCTTTTTTTAATCTTTCTTCTAAAGATGTAAAATCATCACTAAAACCATCATTTTCACTTTTTAAATTCTCAAAAACTTCATTATCTTGAGCTTTTTGTTCAAATGTAGCATTAGGTTCTATCGGTGGTAATGGGCTTTTTTGACTATCTCCATTACTTATTAATTTATATATAATTAAGGCAATTAGAAAAACTATTATGCCTATAATTATCTTAAATAACATTTGTTTTTGTTTATTCTTTTTGTTGTTACTTTCTAAAACTAAATCTTCAAATTTATTGTGTTCTTGCATTTTCAATCCTTTACATATGTTTTGACCAAGATGCCCCACGCTCTTTTTGATAAATTTCATAAGGTAATGCTAAAATATTGTATTCCTTAGGCATATCAAGTGTTGGAAATACTCTCCATTCAACGGGCATTTTTTGAGCCAACATTGCACTTAGTTTATTAGCTAATCCACAACCTTCGGCAAATGCAGTATGACCTTTGTGAATATATAAATGAAGATGACCTGGCGTTTTGCTTTTATAAGCTGTGAAATTAATGAAACCTTCTTCTCTTAATAATAATTGAGCTCTATGCCAAAATTTTTCAGTATTAAAACCATTGTAGTCAAATACTATATTTTCTACTTTATCTTGTGCGTTTATTAAATTGTGAGCTATTGTTATTTTACCTTCTGAATGTTCTCTTATTAAGCTTGGAGATAAAAATTCATTAACTCTTTCATACTTATTAAAAAAAGTTCTACCTTTATGCTCAATTTTGCTTACTATAGTATCTCTTTTTATAAAATAATGTGAATTAATCATTTTAATTAAGGCTAATTCATTGCTTGTTAACATTTTAAGTCCTTATATAATGGGAAATTTTCGCTTAATTTTAGCGTAGTTTCTTTTGCTTTTTTTATAATTTCATCGTTATTTAAATTCTTTAGCACTAGGCTTATTGTCTGTGCTATTACTTTCATTTCTTCTTCTTTCATACCACGAGCACTAAGTGCAGCAGTGCCAAGTCTTAATCCACTTGTAATAAAAGGAGAACGCTTTTCGTTAGGAACGCTATTTTTATTAGCTGTAATACCTGCTTTTTCTAATGCTATTTGAGCATCTTTTCCGCTAAATTCACAATCACTAAAATCCATTAACAATAAGTGATTGTCAGTTCCACCGCTTACTAATTTAAATCCTTCTTTTAGCAATTCATCGGCTAATACCTTGCAATTTTTTATAACTTGATTAGCGTATGTTTTCCAACTTTCATCAAGATTATATTTAAATCCAACTGCTTTTGCTGCAATAATATGCATTAATGGACCACCTTGAAGGTTAGGAAAGATTGCTGAATTTATTTTTTTTGCAAGTTCTTCATCATTAGTCATTATTATCCCACCTCTTGGCCCTCTTAGAGTTTTATGAGTTGTTGAAGTTACTATGTGAGCGTGTGGAAATGGACTTGGGTGAAGATTAGCTACTACAAGACCGGCAATATGTGCAATATCAGCTAATAAAAATGCTCCTACTTTATCAGCAATTTTACGAAATCTTTCAAAATCAATTATTCTAGCATAAGCACTAGCACCACAAACTATTAATTTTGGTTTTACTTCTAGGGCAATTTTTTCAATTTCATCATAATTTAAATAACCATTTTCATCTACTCCATAGCTATAGCTAGTATATACTTTGCCACTTGCATTTACCTTTGAGCCGTGAGTTAAATGCCCACCTGCACTTAAATCCATTCCTAAAATAATATCTCCTGGATTTAATAATGCTGCGTATGCACCTTGATTTGCTTGTGAGCCTGAATGGGGTTGAACATTTGCGTAATTGCAATTAAATAATTTTTTACAACGCTCAATTGCTAAAACTTCCGCTTTATCAACGATTTCACAACCACCATAATATCTTTTTGATGGATAGCCTTCTGCGTATTTATTTGTAAGAATACTACCTGTAGCCATCATAACTTCAGGAAAAGTGAAATTCTCACTAGCAATCATTTCTAAATTCTCATTTTGTCTTTTAAATTCTTCTTTTATAATTTCATTAATTTCTGTATCAAATATCATCTTAACCCCTTTTTTTTATATAAATTCTCGCTAGTAATCATTCACAAATTGAAATTATCAATCCTTTTTAGGACGCATAGCAGGGAATAATATTACATCTTTGATTGATTTTTTGTTAGTTAGCATCATAACAAGTCTATCAATTCCTATGCCCTCACCTGCAGTTGGTGCCATACCAAACCCTAACGCATTTACGAAATCTTCATCCATTTCGCATGCTTCGTCATTTCCAGCTTTTTTAGCTTCTACTTGAGCCAAAAATCTTTCGTATTGATCAAGTGGGTCATTTAATTCATTAAATCCATTTGCTAGTTCTTTTCCAGCTATAAATAATTCAAATCTCTCAGCTATTTCAGGATTTTCATCACTTCTTCTACTTAATGGACTAATTGATACTGGAAAATCCGTAATAAATGTAGGATTTATAAGTTTATCTTCTACATAATTATCAAATAATTCTGCTTGTAAATGTCCTAAATCTAATTTTTCATTTGCTTCAAATCCATCAGCCTTTAATTTCTTTAAAATTGCAGCTTTATCATTTACTATAGCAGCATCAATACCACCTATTTGAACTAAGGCATCTTTATATGGAATTTTTGCAAATGGAGTGCTAAAATCTATTTGCTTATCATCGTATGTAATAGTAGTGCTAAGTCCTAAGTGAGCTATTAATTTGCTTAATAAATCTTCAGTCAAATTCATTAAATCCTTATAATTATGATAAGCCCAATAAAACTCAATCGTGCTAAACTCAGGATTGTGAGTAAGGTCCATTCCTTCATTTCTAAAGCAACGATTTAATTCAAATACAGCTTCAAAACCACCAACTATTAAGCGTTTTAAGTAAAGTTCAGGTGCAATTCTTAAAAATCTATCAACACCTAAAGTATTATGATGAGTAATGAATGGTCTTGCGTTAGCTCCGCCTGCAATTTCGTGCATCATAGGAGTTTCAACTTCTAAAAATCCTAGATTTTCAAAATATCTTCTAACAAATGAAACAATCTTACTTCTATTAACAAAATCTTGTCTAATTTCAGCATTCATAATCATATCAAGATATCTTTGTCTATAGCGGCTTTCCATATCCACTAAGCCGTGAAATTTTTCAGGTAATACGCAAATACTTTTAGTAACTAAATCTAATTTATCTACATGAATACTAAATTCGCCTTTTTTTGTTACGAAAGCATAACCACGAACTTTGATAATATCGCCTACTTCTATGAGTTTTTTAATATTATCAAACCAAGTTTCATCAATTGTGCTTTTATTAAAATAAATCTGAATTGAGCCACTAAAGTCTTCAATGTTCGCAAAAACGGCTTTCCCACCATCACGCATAAATTTAATTCTACCGATTAATTCACAGATTTCTTCTGCTTTTTTTTCTTCAAGTTCATTTATGAAATCATATTTATCTTTAAATTCTTTTATACTCATCGGTTTTGTTACAAAATGAGAATAAGGATTAATACCTAAAGACCTTAGTTCGTTAGCTTTACTAATTTTTTGCTGTTCTAGTGGGTTTTCAAACATATTTTTACCTTTCTTTATATTAAATTATTTTTTTTGACATTCTTTGCAAGTTCCATATAATTGCATTAAATGGCTTGATAGTTTAAAACCATGTTCTTTTGCAATTTTTAATTGTCTTTGCTCTACTATATCATCTTGAAATTCTATAATTTTATTACAAGATTTACAAATCATATGGTCGTGGTGTGGCTTGTTTGCAAGCTCAAATTTTTTACCTGCAGTTCCAAAAGAAATTGAAGTTACCATTCCTGATTCTTCTAAAAGATTTAAAGTTCTATAAATTGTTGCGATACCTATGTTTTGATTAGGATCCATTTCTTTTAATGCTTCATAAAGTTCATCTGGAGTGCAGTGTTCGTCATTGTTATAAAGTAATTTTAATAAACTTTCTCTTTGTTTTGTGTATTTTAATCCACTTGTTTTTAGAATTTTTTTAAATTCTTCTAATAATACATCGTATTCCATATTTTCCATGTTTTCTCCTTTTATTTTGAATTTTCTTCTTTTAATTCATTATTTAATAAATTTTCTTTTTTTGTATTTATAGTATTTTGAATCGCTTGTATATTAGCGATTGCTCCACCTGTTTGAATTAAAACAGGATACATCATACTATTTGCAAAAAATTGGTTTACTTTACTATTTATTATAGGTAAGGCATTTATACAAGATGCAATTATAGAAAAAATTATAAATATTTTTCCAGCGCAAAATATAAATCCCATAATTTTATCAATTATTCCAAGTCCGCTTAAGGCTACTAGTTTTGATATTATTCTTCCTAAAATAAGAAAAATTCCCCAAACTATAACTAAAGTTATAACAAAACCACATAGGTTTAATAAAAGCTCATTATCGCTTTTATAAACATATTGATTAATTAATGCCCCTACTTTTTCTGAATTGCTAGTGCTTACATATACGCCTACTAAAATACCAGCTAATCCAAAACCTTCTTTAATAAGTCCTGAAATAATTCCACCAATACCTAAAATTAGCGTTACGCCAATTATTACACAATCTAGTATTAAGCCGCTATTCATATCAAATTCACTAGCTCATTATATTGAGTGCTATATCTTAAAGCAAGCTCACGAGTGATTAAACCAGAGCGAACCGCTTCAACTAAGCTTTGTGTTTGGGTTTTCATACCTGTGCCTTGTTGATTTAACTGCATTTGTGAATATATTTGATGGTTTTTGTTTTCACGAATAAGGTTTGCAATAGCCATATTATTAATCATAATTTCGTGAATTGCTAAACGACCACCACCTTTTTTAGGTATTAAGCTTTGTGCTATAACTGCTTGTAATGAAAACGATAACATATTTCTAATTTGGTCTTGCTCTCCACCACTAAAGCTATCTACGATACGGTTGATTGTTTGCATAGCTGAGTTTGTATGTAGGGTTCCAAATACTAAGTGACCTGTTTCAGCTGCTGTAATTGCTGCTGCTATTGTTTCTCTATCTCTCATCTCACCGATTAAGATAATATCAGGGTCTTGTCTTAAAGCATATTTTAAAGCTGTTTGAAAGCTTTTAGTATCTATATCAACGTTTCTGTAAGAAAATACTGATTTTTTGTTTTTATGCATAAATTCAACTGGGTGTTCTATGGTTAAAATATGCTTACTTTCTGTTGCGTTGATTTCGTTTAACATTGCTGCTAGAGTTGTTGATTTACCAGAACCTGTTGGACCTGTTACAAGAATTAGTCCTTTTTCTTTTTTGATTAATTCTTTAAAAATTGGTGGTGCTTTTAAATCATCTAAACTAGGGATATTTTCAGGAATTAGACGAAATGCAGCTGCAAGTTTTCCTTCTTCAACATAGTAATAGTTTGCCCTAAAACGCCCTACTCCTTCAACTGCATAAGCGAAGTCTAGTTCTCTTTCTTCTTCTAAGGTTGCTTTTTGTGCGTCTGATAAAATGCTATAACAAGAAGCTTTAATAATTTCAGAATTTAAAACAGCAAATTCCAAATCATTCAAAGTTCCGTGAATTCTTAAAAGTGGTTTTCTACCAGGAATAAAGTGCAAATCACTCGCATCATTTTCTTTCATAAATGTTAAAATTCCATTCATTTGAATGGTATTAACGCTATCTTGAGTTTGAATATTTTCTTCCATTTATTTTCCTTATTCTATGATTTTAGGTACAGAGAAAAAATGTCCATTTGTAGATGGTGCATTTTTTAAAATATCTTCAATAACTTCTGATTTTTGTGGTATATCTTCTCTTAGTGGAGTATAATTTAAATTATTGATTTTTAAATTATTAGTATCAATTTCATTTAAATTATCTACGAATTTTAAAATATCATCAAAATCAGCAATTAGTTCTTTTCTTACATTATCATTTAACCTAATTGATGATAATTTTTCTAATCTTTCTAATAGCTTTTCATTGACTACCATAAGTTCACCTTGCTTTAATAAAATTTCATCTGATTATATAATAAAAATTTAATATAGCACTAAATTTATCAAGATTTACGAAAAATTGTTACAATTTCAGCTTTAATTTTATTAATTTTTAAGGAATTTAATTTGAAAGAAAATTCATATAGCGTAGAAGAATTTGGCATTAAAGTTGAAAGATTTATTAGAAAATACAAATTTCTTTTTATATTTTTGATAATCGTAATTGTTGCTTATTTTGTTATAACATCTATTAATGATTCTATAAAACAAAAAACAAAAGAAGAAGCAAATGCTTTATATAATGAGCTATTAATTACTAAAAATAATGATAAATTAAATCAATTAAAATCTTTAAATCCTAACTTATATTTAGCAGTGCTTTTAGATGAAAAATATTTAGATGAATTATTACAATTTAATCCTAGTAATGAGGATAAATTATTGTTAGAAATTTATAAAGCTAGAGAATTTAAATCAGATTTTTTCTTAACAGATTTAAAAACAATACAAGAAGCTTATGCGTTGTTAAAAGATAATAAAATTAAAGAAGCTGAAGTAAAACTTAATTCAATAAGTGCAAATTCTGTATTTTTAAGAATTGCTAATAATTTAAAACATTATCAAGGTAACCAATGAAAAAATATTCTTTAATAGCTTTATCTTTAGTATTTTTAGCGGCTTGTTCAGGTTCAAAACAATACTATAAGCCAGAAAATACTCAAAAGCTTACAACAATTAAAACGAAAAATGAGAATATCTTGAAGAATTTTAAAGGCTATGAAATCATTAACAAACAAGATAATATCTTGTATTTATCTAATGATTTAGGATTTTTAAAAATCTTAAAAGATAAAGAAGTAATTTTTGATAAGAAATTTGATGCAAAAATTGTAAGTATCGCAACAGAAGGCAATAAAGCTGTAATGGTTGATGCTTTGAATAATATAATAATATTTGATTTATTAGAACAAAAATATTTATTTAGTGAAAACTACGGACAAGCAAATGGAGTGGTGAAAAAATTAGCAAATCCTAGTTTTAATAACAATGTGATAATAATTCCTAGCTTAGATGGCAAATTAATCGTTATCAATAACAATACCAATACTTTTATAAGAAGTATAAATGTAGGAACTCAAGAATTTTTTAATAATGTTGTATTTTTAAAAGCTGATAGTGAAAAATTAATCGCAGCAAGTTCTAGTAAGGTATTTACAATAATTGATAATAAAACATATACTAAACTAATCAATATTAAAAAGGCTTTAGAAAAAGATAATTATATTTATATTTTATCAAACGAAGGCGTAATTTATAAATTTGATTATTTATTAAATGAAATTACAAAAATTAAATTTAAATATGCAAACTATAGTGATGTTTATGTTTATAATAACTTTATTTATGCTTTAGAGCATAATGGATACTTGATAAAATTAGATGATAAATTAAATGAATTAGCTGTTTATAATTTAGATTCTAAAATAGATTCAGGTGCTTATTTTAAGGATAATATTTTATTTTATAATAACAAAAGCTATGAATTGAAATGACTTTAATTGATATTGGAAACACAACAGCTTGTGTTTATAAAGAAGAACATGCAAAAAGGATAGAGTTAAAAGACTTTATCCCAAACTCTTTTAAAGAAAAAGTATTTTATATAAGTGTAAATTCTAATTTTTCTACACTACCTAATAACTATATTAATCTTGAACCTTATTTTAGTCTTAACACTTCTTATGTTGGTCTGGGTGTTGATAGAATTGCTTCTTGTTATTGCATTGATTCTGGCATTATTGTAGATGCTGGTAGTGCAATTACAATTGATAAAATGAGTGGTGGTAAACATTTAGGCGGATTTATTTTGCCAGGTATTCAATCATATCTTAATGCTTATAAGAATATTTCTTGTAGATTAGATTATGAATTAAATACATCTATTGATTTAAATTCGTTACCAAATTCCACAAAAGACGCTATTAGCTACGGGATAATTTCAAGTGTTGTAAATAGTATTAATGATTTTGCTAATGATGAGATAATTTATCTAACTGGTGGAGATGCAAGCTTTTTAAGTCAGTTTTTTAAAAATGCAATAAATGAAAAAAATTTAGTATTCCAAGGAATGCAAAAATTAATTAAAGACTTGAATTTATAAATAAATAAAATTATCATTAAAAAAATTACAAAAAGGATGGAGTATGGCACAACATTTTGATGTTATAGTAGTTGGTGGTGGAATTAGTGGAGCGGCTTTGTTTTATGAGCTTAGCAAATATACAAATGTAAAAAAAGTGGCATTAATAGAAAAATATCACGCATTAAGCACTCTCAATTCTAAAGGCACTAGCAATTCTCAAACAATTCATAGCGGAGATATAGAGACAAATTATACTTATGAAAAAGCTTCAAAAGTAAAACCTAACGCTGATATGATTGTAAATTACGCAAAATTAGTAAAAGCAGAAGAGAAGTTTATGTTTTCTCATCAAAAAATGGCTTTAGCTGTTGGTGAAGAAGAATGTGCTTTTATGCAAAAAAGATATGAAGAATTTAAAGATATTTATCCTTATATTAGAAAGTTTGACAAAGCAGAAATAAAAAGAATAGAGCCAAAAGTAGTAGAAGCTTTAGGTGGTGGTGATAGACCTGAAGAAATATTTGCAATGGGTGCATTAGCAGGGGATTGTTATACAACGGTTGATTTTGGCAAAATGAGCGAGAGTTTAGCTGAAGAAGCAATGAAAGCTAATCAAGAAAATCAAATGTTTTTTAATGAAGAAATTGTAAATATTTATAAAAAAGGCGATGTTTTTTATTTAATTAGTGCTAACAAGACTGAATTTAGTGCGAATTTCGTAGTGGTAAATGCAGGTGCTCATTCATTATTTTTAGCACATAAGATGGGTTATGGTCTTGATTATGCCTGTTTGCCTGTTGCAGGTAGTTTTTATCTAACTAAAAAGCATTTATTAAATGGTAAAGTTTATATGGTTCAAAATCCAAAATTACCTTTTGCAGCATTACACGGCGACCCTGATATTTTATGTGATATGAATACTCGTTTTGGTCCGACTGCTTTAGTATTACCTAAGCTTGAGCGTTATCACGGGCTTAAGAGTTTGCCTGAATTTTTTACAACTTTACGCCTTGATGGAACTACTATTAAAATCTTACTTGATTTAATGAAAGATAGCACTATTAGAAATTATATTTTAAGAAATTTCTTATTTGAAGTGCCATACCTTAATAAAAATCTTTTTGTAAAAGACGCTAGAAAAATCGTCCCAAGTCTTACAACTGATGATATAACTTACGCAAAAGGTTTTGGTGGAGTTCGCCCACAAGTGCTAAACAAAACTGAAAAGAAATTAATGCTAGGCGAAGCTAGTATAGTGCCACAAAATCAAGGAATAATCTTTAATATGACCCCAAGTCCAGGTGCGACTAGTTGTATGGGAAATGCTTTAAGAGATTTAAGAATGGTGGTTGATTATTTAAAACTTGAATTTAACGAAGAACTATTCAATAAAGAACTAAGGGGATAAAATGAAAAAAACAAAAATAATAGCAACTTTAGGGCCTGCAAGCGATAGCGAAGAATGTATAAGAGAAATGATAAAAGCAGGTGTTAATGTATTTCGTTTAAATTTTTCTCACGGCTCTCACGAATATCATAAAGCGAATTTAGATAAGGTAAGAAAAATAGCTGAAGAATTAGGCGAAAATATCGGAGTATTACAAGATATTTCAGGGCCAAAGATTAGGGTATTAGAATTACCTGAGCCATTTTTATTAAAAAAAGGCGATAGATTAGATATT
This sequence comes from Campylobacter sp. RM9334, assembly GCF_020138145.1. Lineage (NCBI taxonomy): Bacteria > Pseudomonadati > Campylobacterota > Epsilonproteobacteria > Campylobacterales > Campylobacteraceae > Campylobacter > Campylobacter sp. RM9334. The sequence goes on along the minus strand of NZ_JACGAX010000004.1, from coordinate 114,002 downwards.
TATAGACATACAATAAAGGCTAATCAAAAAGCACAAAATCACTATGAAGTAAGCACAAATTATAATGAAATTCTAGGTGCAGTAAGAGTTAGCGAAGCTATATATTTATGCGATGGTTCTATTAAAGTAATAGTTGAAGATGTAAATCAAGATTATTTAAAATGCCAAGTTCAAAACGATGGAAAATTGGCGTCAAATAAAGGTATAAATTTTCCTAATACAAAAATCAATATAGAAGTAATTACTAAAAAAGATAAAGATGATTTATTGTGGGGTGTTAAAAATGATGTTGATTACATGGCAATATCTTTTGTTCAAAACGCTTATGATATCAAAAATGCTAAGCAAATATTAGCCGAAAACGGAAATAAAACTGCTGTTTTTGCAAAGATTGAAAAATTTGATGCTGTTGAGAATATAGATGAAATTCTTAATGTAAGCGATGGGATAATGGTTGCTCGTGGGGATTTAGGAATAGAAGTTCCTTTTTATAAGGTTCCAAGCATACAAAAATCAATAATCAAAAAAGCTAACGAAATAGGTAAGCCAGTAATTACTGCAACTCAAATGTTATTTTCTTTAGCAAATAACAAAAGTGCAACTAGAGCAGAGATAAGCGATGTTGCAAATGCTGTGTTAGATGGAACTGATGCTGTTATGCTTAGCGAAGAAAGTGCAGTTGGAATTGACCCTGTAAATGCCGTTAGCATTATGGCTGCAACGATTAGCGAAGTAGAGAAAATCTATCCATATTGCAATTTTAATCACGATAAAAGAGATATGACTGATACCATCGCAGCATCAGCTGTGCAACTTGCAAAAGATATTAATGCAGATGCATTGATTTGTCTTACAAGTAGTGGTGCAAGTGTTAAAAAAATGGCAAGATATAGACCTGATACAAAGATAATAACAATGAGCCATTGCGATAAAACATTAAAAAGCCTTAGTATTTGTTGGGGTCTTAGTGAAGCTTATGTGGTTGATAAGGCAGGTAGTTTGCACGAACTTTTACAAAATTGTGTAAGAGTAGGGGTAAAAAAAGGCATTATGGATAAGAGTAAAAATTATGTTATTACAGCAGGTTATCCTGTAGGAGAAACAGGTAGCACGAATTTAATCAGAGTTCTTGGAAAAGAACAAATAGAGTATTATTTAAACTTGTAGAAAAAAAGGAATTTAAAATAGGCTTTTGCTTATTTTAAATTCTAAAAAATGAATGATATTTAAACTTATATTAAATAATAATTATTATAATACTTATCAATAATTATGAAAGGAAGTTTAAATGAAGAGAATATTCTTAAGCTCAACTTTAGCTTGTGTTTTAGCAAGTTCTTTAAATGCTAGTTATGTAATAAAACCAAATGAAATGATTGATATTTATGATGATAGTATTAATAAAACTAGCATTCAAGCAAATCTTATTAAGTCTTTAAATCCAGATAATAGTTTTAAATGGCATTATGCAAGATACTTTGAAGGAAAATCAAAAACTGATTTATATTTTAGAGATATTAGTGTAAGAGATGATAAATTACTAGCAGCAGGGAGCTATCATTCATCAATAGTGTTATTTGATTTAAAAAATGATAATATTGTTTATAATGATTTTTATGCGATAAAAGATGCTGATCATTCTGAATTAGGTAAGAAATATCCAGAAGCTACTGACGATGCAAAAAAACAAGAAAAAGTTAAAGAAAATAGCAAAACAGATAATAACGATGATGATGAGTGGAGTGGGGCAAGTGAGCTTTTTGTAGAGCAAGTAGAATTTATAGATGATAAAACTGCTTTTGTAAATACTATGCCAAAATATTTAGGAAGAGATAATAAAAATGCTAGACCATATTTGCACCATTCAGGACTACATAAAATAAAATTAGATAATAGCGGTGATTTAAAGGAATTAGCCTTTTTAAAGGGCGAATATTTTTTGTTTAGAAAATACAAAGATGGTGTAATTGCTTTAGATGATAAAGAAACTTTTAGTATTTTTGATAAGAATTTAAAATTGATAAAAAGCTTTAAGATTAAAGATGTAGTAAAAGCTGATGTTAGGCTTGATAGATTATTTGTGCTTTTAAAAGGCGAAAATAAAGGCATTTATGAATACGATATTAAAAAATCTAAACTAAATAAAATCGCAGATTTTAACGCACAATATTTTGGTCGTCCTATAAAAGCTACTACAAGCCCTTTTTTAGTAAGTCCTGATGCAAAAAATATTTATTATACAACACCACATAATTATAATTCTAAGCTATGTAAAGTAAGTGTATTAAATCACACAACAGAGTGTTCAAATACAGGTTTTGCTTTATATTCTGGCTCTTATGCTATTAGTCCAGATGGTAAAACTTTGGCTTATACTTTTGGAGATAGATTAGGGCAAACTAGTATTTTTAATATTGAAAATAAGCCGTATTTAGCAGGAAGTATTAAGGGTGGGAATGTAAGTTATGCCGCTACATTTAAAGACAATAATACATTAATTGTTTCTAATAATCGTAGAAATATTGATATTTATGATTTATCAAAAGGCAAAAGCATTAGCATAGATGATAAATTTGAGAATTTAAAAGCAAATATTTTTAGTTTTATTGCACCAAATATGGAAAACATTAAAATTAAGATGAAAAATAGTGGTGGAAAAGAAAAAATAAAATCAGATATTATTTTTCCACAACATATTGATGGGATAAATATTGTTTATCTTTTACCTGATGAGTTTGCAGATTTTGTTGATGAAAAAGGTAAAATTTTTGCTTTACCAAAAAATGATTTAAGTGGGGAATTTAGCGTTATATTAAAGCTATGTGAAAACGGCAAAATAATTCGTGAAGAAGCTTTAACAACTCCATTTAATATAAAAGTTAGTAAGTGAAAGAATTTATTTTTTCTTGCTTTAGCACAAAATGTGTTGTTAAATTAGAAGCTAGCGAATATGAAGCTTCTAATTTGGCTATTAAATGTTTTGAGCTTTGTAAAAATCTACATTTAAAATATAATTATTTTGATAATTCTTCGCTGGTATCTAAAATTAATAATAAAAGCAAAAATCGGATAAAATTAGACCAACAAACTATGATGATTTTGCAAAAACTCTTAAGTCTTAGTGAAATTACTAATTATGCTTTTGATATTACACTAATCAATAAAAAATTAAAAAACAATGCAAAATATGGTAAAAATTCATATTTTTTATCTAAAAAATTTATAGAATTTGAAGATATAAATACAAAAATTGACTTAGGTGGTGTGATTAAAGAATTTGCAGTTGATGAATGTGCTAAAATTTGTGAAAAATACAAATATGTGATTAATTTTGGAGGGGATTTAAAGACTAATAAAGAAATATTTGTAAATATTAAAAATCCTAAAAATCCACAAGAAGCTATTAAAAAATGGCAAATCTTAAATCAATCGCTAACAACTTCAGCACAATATGAAAGGGCAAATCACATAATAAATACAAAAGATTTTAAATACTCTCAAGTTAGTGTAATAGGAGAAAACACGCTTAGTTGTGGGGTATTTTCAACTGCTTTGTGCTTTGAAGAATTTATTTTGCCTAAAGAGTATTTAGCAATTTGCATTGATTTTAATAACGAAATAAAATACCAATCTAGTCGTGATAGGTAATTTAATATATTTTAAGTGAAGTTAAAATAAAGAGAGTTTTATTATATTACTTTAGAACAATCTTAATTTAAAATTATTGTTACAAATGCTTGTTTTTTTAGATATTTAAAGAAAAATAGCAATAATTTTTGTATTACTTTCGCAAAATAGATAGAACTACAAATACCGCTTCTTATTTTACTTATTGCAACATAATTTTTATCAAAATCATTATTAAGATTATTTTTAAAAACTTAAATATATCTTTATGAATAGTGCTTAAAACTATTGCTTGTTATATTTTATTTGTAATATTTTACTAATTCTTAATATGTTTGTTTTGTTAAAATAATTAGAAGTTTCACTAAGTTTTATACCTATATTTAATATAGTTTTTATCTATGATTTTTATATTGTGCTATCAATTTTAAATTCTATTTTTTGCAAATAATTATATTGTGAATTTAACATTTAAAATATTTGTTTGATTTTAGATACGAGCTAAAAATAAAATTAAAGGAAATAAAAAAGTGGCTCCGGATGTAGGATATTTTTTAAATACATAAAAGCTTATTAATAAAGATAATATGGTAATTTAATTACAAAAGTTAATTTAAAAGTAACTAAAATAAAAGAATTAAACAAACATTATATAAGCTATTTGCAAATTAACTAAACAAATACTATAATAAAAATGTTTCACCCTTTTTGGGTTAGTCGCCCCCTTATCTCACAAGATAATGGCTCGGGTTTCCCCCACCTTTTGGTGTGGGGTTATTTAATTACTTCTCTTACTAGTATTTGTTTTATATTTAAAAAATCATTTTTTAGTAATTTAATTTTAGCTTGATACATAACTCTTTTATTATCAAACACTTTAATTTGAGACAATAAAGCAGTTTGTAAGCTTCCATTACTATCAAAAACATAACGATATTTATTAGCTTTTTCATATACTTTAGAACTTAAAGGAACACCTAAAAACAGCCTATTACCAGCACTATCAAAAAGCTTATTAATCACTAGCACAGGTCTAGCATAATCTTTACCTTTGCCATAAACTTCATAACCTATATTTAATCCTATTTTAACCCAATAAACTTCCCCAATTTTTATATTTTTATGTTTATTATTATCATTTGTTTTCTTTTTAACTTCATTCCAGTCATCATAATTCATCATAGCAAAATCCTATTTTTTCTTATTTTATAATAATTTTTCTATATTGTTGATATAGTCGCCATACCATTGCATTAAAATCATTTTTTCTTTTATAGATGATCTACTTCTTTCATAATGCATCGCTATGCCTTTTGTAGAATGATCCATAACTTCTTCAATTACTTTTTCACTAATACCCATACTATTTAAAGTGGTAATATTTAAACTACATATTGTTTTAAAAGTGCTTCTAAATCCATAAGGGACTACTTTTCCATAATATTTATAATTTAAAGTTTCTCTAATAGCTTTACTTATAGTATTTGTTGATATGTGCTTATTTTTGTATTTTGAAGGAAATACATAAATATTATTTTTTGAAATTGATTTTAATTCAGATAAAATTTTAATCATATATGTATTCAATGCTATTGTATGTTCATTTTTATTCTTCATTTCACTTGCTGGAATAGTCCATAATTTATTTTTAAAATCAATATAACTCCATTTCGCAGATACTGTGTTAAATGGTCTATTTGCAGTGAGAATTTGTAAAAATATTGCATATTTAATATTTAAATCAATTTTATTATTTTCTTTTAGGCATTTTATAAAATTTTTTATATCTTCATTATTTATTATAGCAGGTCTTCTGCCATCACGAGAGTTAATTTTATTAAATTCTTTTAAAGTAATAAAGTGTTCTTTTAAATTATTTGCTGGATTATTTTGTATGTAATTATCTGCTATCGCTAAATCAAAAATTGATTTTAAATATGATATTAGCCTGTGTATTATATCAATTCTACTTTTATTTTTATTTGCTGGATTATATATGCTAGTTAGTATATCTAATAATTCACTATGTTTAATATCTGCAATGTTTTTATCTCCCAACTTGGGTAAAAGGTATTTATTAATTCTTTGCATTATTTGTTTTATATATCTTTCATTTCTACATTTGTTTTGAACTATTTTTATATATTGTTTATATAAAATACTAAAATTGTAATTTACCCTATTGATGCTTAAATTGTAGTTTTCATCAATAAGTAGTTTTCTTAATATTTTAATTGCATCAGCTCTTGCTTCTTTTATAGAGTATATATTTTCTCTAAATTCATGAAGTTTTATCATTTTGTTTTTATACCTAATACAAAATGTTTTCATACCACTAGGATAAATTCTTAGATATAGTTCTTTTGGATTACCAACACATTTAATATATGCTTTATTGTTATTTTGTAATTTTTTAATATCTTTATTTGTTAAATTAGTGCTACTAATTCTTCCCATTATTATCCTTTTACAGTTTATAGTTTTAAGTTACTTAAAAAGTTATTTAAAGTATGTTTAAGTCAAAAAATAATATACTGAACTTGTTTTATACTTTCATTACCTTCTTATTTAAAATCTAATAATTTTTATTTTTTTTTACTTTATAAATACCACTAGTCTGTTACTTGTCTGACACTAGTCTGACCACTAGTCTGCTCTATAAAATAGACTAGTCTGACTAGTCTGTATATTTTTTACATATAAAAATTATTAAAATTTAAAAAATAGCAAAAAAAGTAATGAATTTTAAGTATTTTTAACGCTTGTCTGACACTAGTCTGACCACTAGTCTGCTCTATAAAATAGACTAGTCCGTAATCTTATGCACTAGTCTGAATTTTATTAATACTTATCTGGAATTTATATTAATTTATAGATTAAAATAGTTTATTTTAAATTATTTTAGTTTTCAGCCATTTTTTCTCTTAGTAGTTGTCTAAAAAAGCTATTTCTGCTTATATAATTTTCTGCACAATATTGTTCTAAAGCATTAAATTCATCTTCTGTTAATGTAACTGTAAAACCTTTAGTAACTTTTAACTTAGAGTTTTTTTTCTTTCTAGTTTGTTTTTGAGCTTCTTTATATGTATTTACAACATTGTCTTTTAAAATATCATCAATACTTACTTCTAATTTTTTAGTCATTTTTTATCCTTGTCAATATATTTTACTAATTATATTAATTATAGTCAATTAAAATAATTTAAAATAAATTAAAATAATTTATTGTTTTTAATATACTTTAATAGCTCATAATAAGATTTAATGAAATTTTTATAGCTATGCATTGATAGTGTGTTTTCTTTATATAATTCATTAAAGCTTTTTCCATAATTCATAGAATTTAATACAATTTTTGAGTCTTTAAAATAAAAAATTGGTATATTGCAATCTTTAATTTTTTTTAGGTTTTTTATTAAAAAAGCTACTTCTTTGTTGTCTTTAAAGCCAGTAGCGAGTATGATAAAATTTTTATTAAATTCTTTTAGTTCATTATAAGTTTCATAAGTTCTAATTATTGAATTTAAATTTGGATTTGTTGGTATTATTACATAATTTGACTTTTCAACAATATTTAAAATACCTTTTGCTACAAATCCACCAAAATCATATACACAATTATCTATTAGTTTTACTTCTTGAGAGATTTTAGCTTTATTTGGATAGATATGTTCAATACAGCTATTGTCATTTGATTGTAAATACATATTTAAATCTTTTGCTATTGAAAAGGCAAAAGGAGTTTTACCAACACCACCTTTTTTTGATATAACTGAAATTATCATTTTTTATTCCTTTAAATAATATATTTTAGTATATAATATATTAAAATAAATTAAAATAAGCTAAAATAATTTAAAATAGTTTAATTTAAGCTATAATTAATTTATGATTAATATAATTAAACAAATAATTCAAAATAAAGGAAGAAAGTATGAAAACAATTAATTTAGTGGCTGCAGGTATAGTGTGTTTATTTTCTACTGGTTGTGTTTTGCCAAAATTACCACCTGTTCCTGATGCGTTAAAAGCACCGGAAATAAATAATAATAATAGTAAAAGTGATATTACAAAAAGACCTATGATTTTAATGGAGTATCCTGATGGAAGAATAGAAACTCAAGGTAATATGAATTATGGTAAAAAGTGTGTATTAGAAAAAGATAGTAGAAGTGGTAGAATTACAAAAACAGGTGTTGTTGTTCGTGATAGATGTGTTCCTGACCATTGTAAAAAGTGGTATGATGATGTAGATCTTCAGCCTAAAAATGAAAAGGAAGAAGAAGAGTTAAAATTCTGTGAAATTGATGTTAAGTCAATTAATTTTGGCTATCAGCTAATTAAATAATTACATACCTAGCTTTTAGCTAGGTATTTTGTTTTTAGATTATACTTCATTTTTTTGTTTATACAATTATTAGTGTTTATTGCCTTACTTATATTATCAATCACTTCACAATACCATCTATTGTATTGGCATTATCGTTTTTGATAAGTTTATAAATGCTTTTATTGTTTTCCTTGATTTTTTCTTTAGCCCATAAAACACCACAATAATTATTTAAAATATTTGCAATTTTACTTTTATCTTTAACTATGCCTTCACTTATTAAATAATTTTTAATTTGTGTATAATTAGCTTCTTTATTGTTTGATAAAAATTCTATTATTTCATCTACTATTTTGGTATCGTTTTTATTCTCACTTGCCCATAATAAATCAACTTCTATCAATCTATGCTTATCTAAATCAAATTGAAAAGCCTTGTTTTTTAAATCACCATTTCTTGCTTTTATAGTTTTAAATATAAAAGTTTGTTTATCTGGGTTATTTTCAAGGATAAAAGCATTTGTTGTATCTTCTAAAAATGCAGATGAACCCGCGTAATTTTCTCCTAAATCTTTTTGTGGTTTATTTGTATGGTGTAAAAATATAACAGTAGCTCCAGCATCTCTTAAAGCTTTTACTAATCTCATAAATTCACTTACATCTTTGTTTTTATCTCTATCGCCTAGAATAAAGTTTTTTATGCTATCTAAGATAAACAATGTATTTGTTAAATCTACATTTTTAAATTTGTTAAGGAATATATTTGCTTCTTCTGCTGAATAATTGCTAGATGAAAACATATTAAATCTACTTCCAAATTCGTTTCTTATTTTATAGATTTTCCTATTTGTCAATGTAGCTATTGAATTATCTAAATCAAAATATACAACTTTATGTTCTATTGATTGTTTTAAAAAACTAGTGCAAATTCCTAAAGCAGTTAAAGATTTACCACCACTAGGCTTTGAAGCTATCATTGTGATTTCGTTTTTAACAATTAAATTATTTATAATGTATTCAATTTTTGACTTATCACTATCTAATGTTTCATAGTTAAACATATTCATATTAATTATGCTTTCAAAATTTTCACTGTTTATTTCAGAGTTTTCTAAAGCTTGTATTTTTTGCAATAAAAAATCTATTGTATGTTGAATATATTCTTTTTCTTTATCAAGCTTTATTTTTGATAATAAAGTTTTTAAGTTATCTACTTCTTTTTGAAATTCTGCTATTTCTTTATATTTGTTTTGTATAGCTTTTGCTATTTGAGTTTTATTTTCTATCATTTTTATTAGCCCTTCATTTAAGAATAATAAAAAAGACTATCATAAAAAAGTAAATGAAAATTATATTAAAATACTAAATAAAAAACAAAAAAAAGGATTAAAATGAAAAATAAAATAAATTATTTATTTTTATTATTGCTACCAAATTTTTTATTTGGTGCTGGTGGTTTGTCAAAAGTAAATAACTTATTTGACACAGTTTTAGGTTGGATTTTAGCAGTTGCTTTCACAATATCAACAATTGCATTAGTGTATTCTGGAATTAAAGTTATGTGGGGCGGACATCCGTTTCAAGAATATTCAAGAGTAATTGTTGGTTCTATTGTTATAGCTTCTTCAAGTGCAATTATTGGTGCTATTTACGCTTTTTAAATGAATACAGATTTATTTTTTAAAGCACTAAGCAGACCTGCTATGCTTTTTGGCGTTCCTATGATGCCTTTATTATCTGTTATGATGTTTATATTGTTTTCTGCAATATATATCAATCTATTTTTCTTTTTTTTAGCTATACCTATATTTTTTATAATGCGTTTTATGGCTAAAAAAGATGATATGATTTTTAGGCTTTTATTTTTAAAATTAAAATTTTTTACAAATCCTGCACAAAAAAAATTTTATAAAACTAAAGCATATGTAACTTCAAGTTATACACATAATAAAACTTATAATAATCTAACAAAATTAAGTATTAGTGCATTACATAGTCTTGCAAATATTTCATCGCACATTCCATTTCAAACTCTAATAAATAATCATATTATAACTACTAAAGAATGTGAATATGTAGCAACATTTGTTATTGATGGTGTTGATTTTGAAGTAGAAAATAGTGTGGATTTAGAAGTTAATAAAAATAAATTAAATATGTTAATAAAATCATATTCTTCTGAAAACATATCTTTTTATTTTCATAATTGCAGAATTGAATTAAACGATTATTTAAATAGTCTTTTTAAAAATAATTTTTTAAAAGATTTTAATGATAGGTATTATTCAAATTTTAACCAATTGAAAGAAAACAAGCTAGTATTATCAGTCATATATTCACCATTAAATAAACTTGCCAGTTCAAAATTTAAAAAATTGAGCGTAGAAACAAAAATTCAAGAGATTAGGCAACATGTTAAAAATTTTGAAGAATTGCTTTTGGGGATTGAAGGTAATTTAAAGGATTTTGGAGTTGCAAGACTTGGTAAATACATTGAAAATAATATAGTTTATTCATCTCAACTTGAGTTTTATAACTTTTTGCTTTCAGGAACTTTTTCAAAAGTGCGTGTGAATGATACAGTGTTATGTGATTATTTGCAAGGTAATATGAGCGCAATTTTATTTGGACATAATATTGCACAAATTGATTTAAACAATGGTAAAAAAAGATTTTTAAAAGCAATTGAAATTAAAGAATATCCAAATTATAGCTATATTGGTATGCTAGATCATCTTATGTATTTAAATATAAATTATGTTATTACACAAAGTTTTACTCCTATGAAGAAAGTAGATGCAAAAGAAGCAATTGGTTTGCAAAAAAAGAGATTAGTTAGTGCAGAAGATGATGCTATATCGCAAATAATAGATATTGATCAAGCATTAGATGATTTAACTTCTGGTGAAATTTCTTTCGGAAATTATCATTTTTCATTAATTGTATATGCTGATAGTATAAAAGAAGTAGAAGAAAATACAAATATAATAATATCAAAACTTGCAGATGAAGGCTTTTTGACTACTATTGCTAATATTGCTTTACCTGCAACTTATTTTGCTCAAATACCTGCAAATTATCAAATTAGACCACGACTTCATAAAATTTCAAGTAAAAATTATGCTTCATTGATTGCTTTGCATAATTTTGGTAAAGGTAAAAAGGATAAAAATTGTTGGGGTCAAGCAGTATCTATTTTAAGAACCCTTAATGGATCTCCATATTATTTTAATTTTCATGAAACAAGATTTAACAATGATGATTTTGGTGAATTATTATTAGCAAATACTATGATTTTAGGTAAATCAGGTGGTGGTAAAACAGCACTAATGAATTTTTTATTAAATCAACTTGCAAAATATTCTGATCCTTCAACTTTCCCAGTATCAATTCCAGAAGACAAGAAAAAAGCCACCTTTTTTTACCTAGATAAAGATAAAGGTGCTATTGGTAATATTATTGCCCAAAATGGAACTTACATTACTATTGATGGTGGAAATCCAACAGGCTTTAATCCTTTTATGTGTGATAACACACCAGAAAATATAAGAAATTTACAAATTCTTATGAAATTATTAGTTACTAGAAATGATGAGAAAATATCCGTAAAAGAAGAAGAAGATTTAAATTTTGCAGTTATTTCAATAATGAATAATTTTAATAAAGAAGAAAGAAAATATGGAATCACATTAATGCTAGAGCATTTAACTGAAGGAACAAATGAGATTAACTCAATTAGAAGTAGATTGGCACAATGGAGTAAAAATAAGCAGTTTGGTTGGGTGTTTGATAACGAAAATGACAATTTTTCTTTTAAAGATGATTGCAATTTATTTGGTATAGATGGAACTGATTTATTAAGTGATAATGACATTAATGGTCCTGTATCATTTTATATTCTATGGAGAATATTTGAAAAGTGCGATGGTAGAAGATTTGCATTATTTGTTGATGAAGCTTGGGATTGGATTAGAAATCCAGTAGTTGCAAAAGAAATACACAATAAAGAAAAAACAATAAGAAAGTTAAATGGATTTTTGGTGCTTGGAACTCAAAGTGTTGAAGATTTTGCCAAATCACCTATTGCAAGTGCAATAATAGAGCAAAGTGCAACTATATTATTACTGTCAAATCCACAAGCAAAAGAAGATGATTATTGTAAAGTTTTAAATCTTTCTAAAGAAGAGTATGAATTTGCAAAAAATACAATTCCTTCAATGTATCAAGTATTAATCAAAAAAGCAGAAGAAAGAGCTATTGTAAGTCTTGATCTTAGTTCTATCGGTAAAACATATTTAAAAATTATTTCTACAGGCAAAGCTTATGTTGAAAAACTTGAAAAAATAAATAAATTAGAAGTAGATTATAAAACAAAATTTCAAAAGATTTTAGAACTTTATAATGAAAGTATTGGAGATTGTAATGAAAAAAACATTGTTTAAATCATTAGTTGTTTTGTTATGCTTTACAAATAATGCTGTTGCCAGTGGAATACCAACAATTGATGTTGCTGCAATTGCACAAAATATTAAATCATATATAGATGATTTGAAGGAATATGCAGTGGAAGCTAATCGTTGGGCAACTACATTGATGCAGTATAGACAAGTAGTTGAACACTATGCACAAGAATTAAAAAATACTACTGGTATTAGTGATATTGTATCAGCAATAAATAGTGCTGAAGGTTTATATGAAGAAACTATAAAATTCAAAAGCAACTCATTGCAATTGCACTCTATGGTTAAAGAAGATTTAACAAGCGAAGGTTTAAAACAGCGTGGTAAAGAGTTATCTACAAAATTTTTATTAAGCGATTATTGCAGTAGCTATGAATCTAAAAACAAACAAGCAATTTGCTATAGAGAAGTTGCCACAACTTTTCAAAATGAAGAAGAGCTGAAAGAAATAGATAAGAATTTTAATGCTACATTAAAAGAAATTGAATCTTTAGCTAAAAAAGCAGTAAAAGCTACAACAATGAAAGAATCAGCTGATGCTCAAACTGCACTGCAAATAGCTCAATCAAAATTACAAACACAAGAACAACAATTAAAAATATTAAACGAAAAGCATATTAGAGCAATGCAAATTAATGAGCAGTTAAAAGAAGATGAGCGAGTAAATTATAATAACAATCAGTATAGAAATTTAAAACTAGCAAGAAAATTTAAACTTGATGATGTAAGGTTTGAATAATGATTGTTTATAAGCCAGATACAGGTGCTTTTATTTATGTTGGAGAGCTTGTATCAAATATTTTTGAGATTGATTCAAGTTCTAGTCCTTTTTATACTGCTTCTTCTATTATTCAAGGTTTTGTAATTACACTGCAATATACTGCTATTACTTATTTAACTATATGGCTAATATATGAGTTTTTACAATTTTCAATGTCTATAAAACAACAAAGTTTCGCAACTTTATTGTGGGATTTTATGATGAAGATTATAGTGATATTTTTGTTTATGAATTACGGTAATTTCATCGGTTTATTTAAATCAGCAATAAATGATGTAATGAACTATGCCGGTAATTTTGCCTTTAGTGGTAGTAATTGGACTGCTTGGGAAAAAGTTCAAGCTTATATGGATTCTATAGTAAAACTTGTTGCAAAGATGATAGATGATGCATCGTGGTGGTCTGGTGAAAAAATTGTAGCTGGGCTATCTGGGCTTTTTGGTTTAGCTGGTGGTCTTATTGGTTCTTTATCTTTAGCTTCTGCATTAAGTATAGTTCAAATCACTAATTCTATTTTAATAATGATAGCCCCATTAATGTTTGCATTTTTATTGCTTAAATCAACCAAACAAGTATTTTCACAATATATATCATTGTTAATAAGTAATTTTTTAGCACTTTTATTTATAAATATTTTTGCAAGCGTTATTATTCAGTTTGTTATGTCTTTAACAAATGATGAAATTTATGAAAAAAATCCTAATATTATTTTAGTGGTTATTTCTTGTATAGTTTCAGGTGTAATTTTACGCACCGGAACAACATTAGCTCTTCAATTAGCACAACAATTATCATCTGTTAGCCTAGATAGTGCTGTAAAGTCAGCCCAAACTTCAACTAGTGTAGGCTCTTTAGTAACTACTGGTGCAACTGCTAAATTAGGTTATATGAGTAGATTATTACCTGGTGGAATAGTAAATCAAGGTAAAAAAGAATTTGGAGCAGTTAAAAACGGATACCAAAGGGCTAAGAATGCTTATAACAAAACCAAACATGGAATTAATTCAATTAGAAATAATACTGCGAAATGGAGAAATAGCAAATGAAGTATTTGCCAACAATACTATTAATATTAATCTTAAATGCTTGTTCTATAAATAATAAAAATTTTGACAAATTATTTGATGGAACTAATTGGGAAGCTGTAAATAAAACGGAGAGTAATAATGAAAAAAACAAATGATGAAAATATTGCTTTAAGCTATGAAGCAAGTCTTAGATATTTACTAGATGTATCAAATAAAAGAGCTTGGACTATATCATTTATATCAATAATTATTGCAATCATTAGTGTAGTTGCAGTGTGTTTATTAACACCATTAAAAACAGTTGAGCCTTATGTAATAAAAGTTGATAATAAAACTGGTGAAACAAGTGTTATTACAATATTAAATGAAGAAAATTTTACTAGTAGTGAAGCTTTAGATAAGTTTTTTATTGGTGATTATGTTAAAACACGAGAAAGCTATTATTACAATATACTTGAAAAAGATTATTTAAAAACTCAATTATATTCATCTGATGAAGTTAAGAAAGAATATATAAGGTTATTTGAAGGTTCTGATTCTATATTAGAAAAATTAAAAAATTCTTATGAAATAAATGTAAAAATAAAATCAATCGTTTTAGGTGAAAGTGCTGGTATTAAATTAGCTACAGTTAGGTTTAAAACAATAACAAAAGATTTAAGAAGTGGTGTAGAACAAGAGAGTAATAAAATCGCCACTATTACATACGATTATTTAATAAATACAAGATTAGATGAAGCTACAAGACTTGAAAACCCACTTAGCTTTCAAGTGTTAAATTATAGATTAGATTACGAAATAGGACAATGATATGAAAAAAGTTATATTATTAATTACAATTTTTACGATTTATGGTTTTTGTGTAAATATTCCTAAACCTACAAAAGAAGATAAAAGAATTCAAGTTGCAGAGTTTAATGCTAATGAAGTATATGAAATAAAAGCTAAAAATGGCTATATTTCAATGCTTAAATTTGCTCATGATGAAAGAATTATAAATATAGTTTGCGGTTTTTTGGAAGGCTGGTCTATTAAATCAGATACTAATTTTATATTTATAAAACCACAAGCATATATTGCAAAAGCACAAGAGCAAACTATGGTAGATAGCAATGGTAATTTAGTATCGTTTTCTGACAATCAAGATGTAGTAATTCAACCAAACGCAAAAGATTGGAAAACAAATCTAATAATTACTACAAATAAAAGAATTTATACATTTGATTTACTTCTAACTGCAAAATTAGATTCTTCTTATAGAGTTGATTTTAAATACACTGATGATATTGCAAAAGTAAATCAATTAATTGCTAATAAAACTAAACTTGAAAACGAAGAAAAAGAAATTGAGCAAGAATTAAACAATATCAATGTTCCTAAAAATTATCATTTTGTTCAACATGTTAATAAAAATAGCGAAGATATAAGCGTTGATTATGCGTATGATGATGGTGTTTTTACATATTTAGCTTTTAATACAAATAAAACAATACCATCTGTATTTGAATATGATAAACAAAATAAAGAGAGCATATTAAATACTCATATTACTAAAGATAATGATTATACAGTTTTAGTGATTCATAAAATTCCAAAACAAATTTTGCTTCGTTCAGGTGATAAATTAGTTGGTATTAAAAATTTAGGTGCTGGTAAAAATTTATATCCATTAAAAAATACTAAATCTGATAAAGTTGAAAGGGTAATAAATGAGCAATAACGAACAAAATAGAAGTAAAATTAATGAAATAAATCAAGAACAAGAAAAAATAAATAATAATTTAGAATTAGATGTAGATACTAATTCTAAAATAAAACTACAAGCTACTGCAGTTATTTGTTTATGCGTTGTAATTGCTATATTGGTTTTTTATCAATTTGTAAAAACAGACAAGACAAAAGAAGAACCAATTAAGCAAAATACAGAAACTATTATAAGTGCAAAAAATCGTAGTTTTGAAATAAAGAATAATACACAAATTCAAGATGAGTTGGAAGTAAAAAAAGATTTAGAAGCTTTATTTGGATTAAAAGAACAAAATACTACTTTAGAACCAGCTATTATACTGAATACAAATGAAAACAATAAGCTAGTTAATAAACCTAGGGTTTTAAAATCTAGTGCAAATTTTAGTGTTAATAACTCATCTCAAAACACAAATAAAAGTCAATTAGAATTACTTGATGAAAATATAGCACAAGCACAAAATTTAAATAATTATTACAATGATAAAATAGCAGAAGAAACAAACAGGCTTAACTTATTAATGAGTAACCCAGAATCTTTTAACAATAATTCTAATAATTTAGATTTTAATAACTCATCACAAAACTATTCAAATAATAGCTCGTATCAAATAAATATGGCGAGAATAAATAATATTAATCCACATTTTTTATTATCAAAAGGTAGTTTTATTCATTGTTCTTTAAACACAAGAATTGTTTCTATGTTAGCAGGTAATGTTAGTTGCACTATTAGTAATGATGTATATAGTGCAGATGGCACTGTTTTGTTGATTGATCGTGGTTCAACCATGTTTGGTTCTTTTAAAAGTGGTGAAATTAGTGATGGTGTAAATAGATTGTTTGTTGTTTGGGAAGAAATAAGAACTCCTAATAATTTAATTATTCCTATAAACTCACCTGCAACAGATGGACTTGGTGCAAGTGGTATGAGTGGCTATGTAGATCATCAATATTTAAAACGATTTGGCTCTGCTATATTTTTAAGCATAATTGATGATGCAGTTAATGTAGCTATTAATGGTAAAAGGGGTAAAGATAATGTTGATTATACTGAAAATACAAGAGAAAATGCACGAGAATTAGCAAATACTGCACTGCAAGAATTTATAAAAATAAAGCCTGTTTTATATAAAAATCAAGGCGAAATAGTAAGCGTATATGTAAATAAAGATGTTGATTTTTCTAAAGTTTATAAGCTAAAAATGAAGACTAAAATAGGGCAAGGCTATGAGCGATAATACTTCTTTAAATAAATATGCGGAAATGCTTTTTGGTAAATTTTTGAAAGATGATTCAATAAATGAAGTTTGCTATCAAGGTGGCAATTTAATTTGGTGTGAAGATATTCAAGGAAAATGGACTGCTTATGAAAACGATATTAATGAACAAAAAGCCTTATCTTTTGCTAAAGCTAGTGCTAGTTTTAAAAAAGATGAAATAGATAAAAATAAACCTATATTATCTTGCATTTTACCTACTGGTGAGCGTATTCAGATAGTAATTTCACCTGCTACAAAAGATAAAATTGTATCAATTACTATTAGAAAGCCTAGTAAAGTTAGATATACAATCAATGATTACATAGAAAGGGGTGCAATAACTAAAGAATTTGCAAATAATTTAGGTGAAGCTATCAAAAATGGTAAAAATGTCGTTATTTGTGGTGAAACAGGTAGTGGAAAAACTACCTTCATGAAAACCTTAATTGATTTTATCCCATTAGATGATCGTATTATTACTATTGAAGATGTAGAAGAAATTAAATTTTATGACCATAAAAATTATGTGCAACTATTTTATCCTAGTGAAGCAAAAATAACCGATGCAGTAAATTCTGCTACTTTATTAAAAAGTTGTTTAAGAATGAAGCCTGATAGAATTTTGTTAGCTGAAGTTAGGGGTGGGGAAACTTATGATTTTTTAAATGTAATCTCAAGTGGGCATAACGGCTCTATGACAAGTTGCCACGCTGGAAGTGTTGGTGGTTGTATTGACAGGCTTGTAATGATGTCTATGCAAAATGATATGGCAAGGGCATTAGGAAAAGATATGTTAATAGATGTTGTAAAAAAAGCCATAGATATAATCATAGTTTTTAAAAATATAAATGGTAAAAGACAAATACTTGAGTATTTGTATGATGGTAAAATACATAAGGTTTATAATGAAAAAGCTAACTAAATCACAAATTATAGCTTTAGTATTTTTATTTATTTTGATTGATTATGCACTAACTATAATTTTTTGTTTGTATTTTAATGGGCTTTTAAAAAAAATATATTTGATTAAAATTGGATTTGTATTTAGTGCTATTATTAATAACTATCCTTATATTTACAAATCTTTAGGTTTTGCAACTTTGATAAGTTCTTTGATATGTTTAATTATTCCTTTAATACCACGACAGCAATCTTTACATGGTGATGCAAGATTTGCCACTAAAAGAGAAATTAAAAAAATGGGGTTATTTGGCAAAAAAGGTATTATCGTTGGTAAATATCAAGGCAAATTGTTAAAATTTGGTGGTCAGCAATTTGTTGCCCTTGGTGCTCCAACTCGTAGTGGTAAAGGTGTTGGTATTGTTATTCCTAATTTACTTGAATGGGAAGAAAGTGCAGTAGTTCAAGACATTAAACAAGAATGCTTTGATTATACTTCAAAATATAGAAAAGAAAAATTGGGCAATGAAGTATATTTATTTAATCCATTTGATAGAAGAACACATAGATATAACCCACTAGCATACATAAATATGAATGGCACAAATGTTGATGCAGAATTAACTGATTTTGCAAATATTTTATATCCAGTAGTAGGAGATCCAACAACGCAATTTTTTAATCAATTAGCACAAAATTTATTTATAGGACTTTGTTATCTAACTCACGACTTATTAAGTTCTGAAATGGGACTAGCATTTATTAGAAATTATAAACTAGATGTTTCTTTTACGCTTTATGGGATATTATCTATCAGCGAAGGTTTTAATTTTACTGTTGAAAGTAGTGAAGATGAAGAAGAAAGTATAAAACAAGAAATTAAAGGTTTTGAAAATACTTATAATTGGTTGTGTGAGCTAGGAATTGCAAGCCCTAAAGCACAAGAGCGTATAAAATCTTATTTGGCAATAGCTTCTGATAATACTAGAAGTGGAGTGATGAGTTCTTTTAATGCTCCATTAATGATCTTTAGAGCAGATAATATGCGACTTGCAACTAGTGCTAACGATTTTGATTTTAGAGATTTAAGAAAGAAAAAAATGACAATATATGTTGGCATTACTCCTGATCAATTAGATAATGCAAAACTCATTTTAAATATATTTTGGCAACAGTTAATACTATTAAATACAAAAGAGTTACCACAACAAAATCCAGAGCTACAACATACAGTATTGTGTTTGATGGATGAATTTACTTCAAGTGGTTATTTATCAAA
Organism: Campylobacter sp. RM9334; assembly: GCF_020138145.1. Taxonomy (NCBI): domain Bacteria; kingdom Pseudomonadati; phylum Campylobacterota; class Epsilonproteobacteria; order Campylobacterales; family Campylobacteraceae; genus Campylobacter; species Campylobacter sp. RM9334. The sequence goes on along the minus strand of NZ_JACGAX010000004.1, from coordinate 94,590 downwards.
ATACTTAACAGGAGTTGCATTTATGGCAGGTTTTGGATTTAGAAGTTTAATGATATATCAGTCAGATTCACAACTTGAAATGCCAATCCCTAATGGGTATGGTAAAGAAGGTGCAAAAACTTTATTAACAAATCATGCATGTCAAATATATTATGCACCTAGAGAGCAAGAAGATGCTGAAAGAATTTCAAAAATTTTAGGAAATATGACAGTAATCAACAAATCAACAAATTATCAAAACGCATTAAGTTTAAATGTAGGTGGTAGTGAAAGCAAAACAGTAAGGGCACTAATGCTTCCACAAGAACTTCGTGAAATGTCATTTGAAAAAGAGCTTATAACAATAGATGCCGGAAAGCCTATTTTATGTGATAAGGCATTTTATTATAGTGATAATTATTTTATGGACAAATTTAAATCTATTTCAAAATCTCTAGCAAAAATAAAAGATTTGCCAACTAAAAAAGAGTTGGAAACTGTAATCCAAAATGGAGAAACAAGAATAAATATACCTTATCAAAATTTTGAAATTATGAAACAAGAAAATGAAAAACTTTTAGAAGAAAATTTATTAAAACTAACAAAGGAAGCAGCATGAAATTAAAATTATTTTTATTTATTTTAGTAGGATTATTTATTACAAACTGTGCAAAAAGTTCAGTAAAAATTGATAGTCCAAAATATGATCTTGTAAAACAACAAGTAGTAGAAAATACGACTTTTAATGTTATCAAAGATCCTAGTCTAAACTATTCGTGGGTTACTAATTACTTATTTTATTTTAAAGAAAATATTTTAGTTGAAAATAATAAGAAGGTAAGCTTTTTTTACTATGCACATAATAGTGATCAAATATATATATTTGCAAGAAAAGAGCTTGCTGAAAAATATGCTTTTTATTTAAAACATAATGGAATAACAGCAAATATAGTTATATATGACTTTATAGCAAATGAACCTAATTTGGTAAATATTATTTTTGAACATAAATAAGGAGATTGATATGCAAAGTTCTATTAAATTTATAGTTATATTGTTTTTTAGTATTAGTAGCCTATATGCCGATCAATTTACTGGCGATAAAAGAACTGCTTGTGAAGTTATATTATGTATGTCAAGTGGTAAAAAACCTTCGGAATGCAATGCACCTATAAGAAAATTTTTTTCAATTAGAGCTAAGAAGCCTTGGAAGACTTTTGAATTAAGAAGAGATTTTTTAAAACTATGTCCAACGAGCAATGGGAATGAAGTTGATGATGATTTAATTATGGCTGATTTAAAAGAATCAATTTTGAATGTTCCACATGAATGCACAGCAGAAATATTAAATAAGCAATATGAATATACTATAGGACAAGGGTATTATCCAGAAAAAAATTGCAAAGTTAATAATAAAGATAAATTAATTAGAATTACACATAAGCTACCACCACAATGTATAAAGCTAATTAACAATGCATATACAGATTTAAAAATGCCTAAAAATATATGTGATGGCAAATATTATACTATTAATGATTTTAATCGTGGATACTATGAAACCATTATTAATAGGAGTGATGATTTTCGGAATATTTATAAGTTAAATAAATTTTCACAACCTTCTAATTTATGGTTAAATTTATACAGACAAGACCAATATCAAGTTAGCAAATATCGTTGTAGTTATATAGTAGAAAGTGTTGAAAATTTTGATAAAACATATTACTACGATGTATATACGCAAAAGCATAAAATCAATAAAGAATGTTGGGTGTATTAAAATGAGCAATCAAGATAATATAATTGATTTAGTTGCAGAAGGTCTAATAGAATATCATGATGGTGATGAAAAAGATATATTAAATTATTCAAAACTCATAGATAGTCAAAATAAGCTTAAGAGTAAAATCTTAAGCTTAATAGATACAGCTAGAAGTTACAATAATTTAAGTGAAGTTGAAAAGAGTTTGTTTTATGAACTAGAAAGTAATTTTAATACTTTTTTTAATACTTGGGTAAATTTTTGTATTTTATTTAAAAAAGCACCTACGCAAGATGAGTTGATAGCTCAAAATAATATTTTAACAACCAAAAAAATAATAAATGATTTTAATCAAATTCATTCTCATTTTAAAGATTTGCAAATAGAAGAAAAATCTAAAATATTTAATACCAATTTTTCTAATTTTATAAATAATCAAGAAGCCAAACTAGAAACAACGGCACAAGAATTTGATGAGTTTTTAAAGAATTTTATAACAAGACAAGAAAACTATTTAAACAAATTTGAAAATCAAGTTAAAGAATTAAATCAAAATTATGCCAAAAGCATAAATTCAATGATGAAGAAAGCAAAAATGACTTTTAATATTTTGCTTGGTTTAAATTTTATTTTAGCTTTTATTTTAGGTGGAGTAATTTTTAAATTGCTTGCTTAAAAATACGCAAAATTATACATAAAATTATATGTATATATAATTTTATTTATTATTTTACAAAGGAGAAAATATGAATGTTTTTGTAACAAGTGGTAAAGTAGGAGATGATAAAACCATCATCGGTTTTGGTTCATTGCAAGAATATGAAGGGCAAAAGCCTAATGCAAGAGATGTTTTTAATAAGATTAATTCTATTGATGCTTTTTTAAAGTCAGTTGATGCTGATAAAATTCCATTGAATTTAAAAGTAGGAAATAAAGAAACTGGCGAAACCTATATGAAAGCTGATGCATATTATCAAAAAGGTATTAGTAAAGATGGTAAAGCATATGCGTTTAATAAAATAGCAATAGAAATTCAACCTGAAAAACGCAATGAAGCAGGAGAATTAATGCAAAATGCTGAAAAATTATACGCAACTAAAACTAAAGAAGGATATGCATTTGATAAGACAAATGATGATGCAATAATTGACAAATTTAATTCACTAATTAAAGATGGTGTTGATTTTACATTAAGTGCTACAAAAAACACAACTCTTGAAAAATATCCAAATTTAATGCAAGTTGTAAATAAAATTGATAAATCAGCAAATATAGAGATTGATTTTGTTCAATCGCAAGGTGCAGTAATTAAATCTATTCAAAGTCCAGCAGGTAATAAACTAGAAAGTGGAACAGAGCAAATAATGAATTATGCTAAAGATAAAAGTATGGATAGATAAATAATATGTGGGCTATTTAGCCCACTAAAGGACTGATATGAGTGAGAAAGAATTGGAGATTTTTAAGCTTGGTAAGGATTTAGCAAATATTTTATCAAGCAATGAAGCAAAAGCAGATTTAAAAGCTTTATACGATAAACACCCTGAAATGTTTAAAAATCTAATTGAAGTAAAAGAAGTAATACAAGAAGTAGTAAGCAATCCTGAAGTTGTTAAAGAAGCAAAAAACAATATAGATGTTTATGCAATGAAAAAACTTGATAAATTATATGAAAGTAAAGAAAAAATAGGTGATGTAGTTATAGGTAAAAATAACTTAAAAATTTATCATGCTAATAAAATGAGAGTTAGTGAATTAAAAAGAATACAAAAAAATATTAATTTAGAGCAATCCGTAGATGCAGACCCCAACACCCTGCATACGACTATGTTGGAAAAACCTCACGACTTGGAGCTGATGAATAAAAATTCATCTGGTGCAAACGCACTTTCTACGGATAATAAAGACATTATACAAGAAAATAATAAAAAGTTCTTTAGTGAAAGCTTAAATAAAGCAATAGAAAAAGGTGTGGTAAAAACCAGTAGCGAAAATAACAAGAAAGAATGGGAGAAATGATGAGAGTATTCATAGCTGAAAAACCTGAATTAGCAAGAGTGATTGCAAATAATTTAAATGAAAATACTGTTAAAAATGATGGATATATTCAAAAAGGTAATGATATTGTTACTTGGGCTTTTGGACATATTTTAGAACTTTTTATGCCTGAAGACTATAAGCAAGATTGGGGCAAGTGGAATATAAATGATTTGCCACTACAAATTGATGAGTTTAGATACAAGCCTAAAGACAGCTCTAAAAAGCAGCTTAAAATAATTTGTGATTTGTTAAAAAAAGCTACTGAAGTTATAAATTGTGGTGATGCAGATGAAGAAGGTCAAATTTTAGTAGATGAAATAATAAATTATGCAAACTATAAAGGAAGCGTAAAGAGATTATTATTACATGATTTAACTGATAAAGGTGTTAAAAAAGCTTTAAGTGAAATTAAAAATAATAGCGATTTTAAAGGTATTAGCGAATGTGGATTTGCTAGAAGCCAAGCTGACTGGATTGTTGGAATCAATCTAACTCGTGCATATACTACTATAGCTCAAAGTAGTGGATATAAAGGTGTTTTAAGTGTTGGTCGTGTTCAAACTCCTATTTTAGCTATGATAGTTGCTAGAGATTTGGAAAACGAAAATCATAAATCAAGTTACTATTATACTTTAACAGGAGAATTTGAAACAGAAAATTTAAAATTAAAAGCTAATTTAAAAACAAGCGAAAAAATTGTTGATGAAGTGGTTGCAAATGATATAAAATCAAAATGTGAAAATAAAGAATTTGATTGCATAGTTAATCATGAAAACAAAATAGAAAATCCACCACTACCATATAATTTGCTTTTGCTTCAAGCTGAATGCTCTAAAATATTTAACTATAAGCCTGATAAAACATTAGAAATTACACAAAGTTTAAGGGAAAAACACAAGCTAATATCTTACAATAGATCAGATTGTCAATATTTACCAGAGAATTTGCATAAAGAAAGCCCAGAAATTTTATCAGCTATAAAAAATAATCTAACAGGTTTTACAAATATTATAAATAATTCTGATACTAGTATTAAAAGTAGTGCATTTAATGATAACAATATAACGGCTCATTATGGTATTATTCCAACGGAACAAAAAGTTGATATAAAAGCTTTAAGTAAAGATGAATTAAATGTTTATGAAATGATAGCAAAAAGATTTGCATTACAATTTTTTAAACCTAAAAAATATTTGCATACTAGTGTAGTTTTTAAGTATGATGAATATGAATTTAGCACAAGCTCAAATAAAACTACATTTGCAGGTTTTAGCGAATTTATTGATACTAATGATAGCGAAATTAATACCGATGAAGAGCAAGAAAACGAAGAGTATTCACAAGATCTAAGCACACTTGAAAACTGCAAATCTTATTCAAGTAATATAAATATAAATAAAAAACAAACTAAACCTAGACCATTATATACTATGGCAACTTTATTAAAAGATTTAACAAGTGTAAGTAAATATGTAAAAGATGAAAAAATAAAAGCACTTCTAAAAGAAAAGGATAAGGATAAAAAGGGTGAAAGTGGTGGCATAGGCACACCAGCAACAAGAAGTGAGCATATTAAAAAGTTATTTGAGCGTGGATATATTGTTGAAGTTAAGAAAAAGATTAAATCTACTGATTTAGGAAGAAATTTAATAAAGCTATCACCTAAGCTTCTGACAAGTCCTGATATGACTGCGTTGTGGTTTGAAAATCAAAAAGATATAGAAGCTTTTAAATTAAGCAGAAATGATTTTTTAAGAGCAGTATTTAATGATGTAAAAAACGATATAGAGAGTTTGAAAAACAATGATGATTTAAAAACATTTGCAAGTGATAATGCAATAGATAAAACATATCCATGTAAAGTTTGCAATAATGGTTATATGCAAAGAAGAAAAACAAAAGATGATAAATATTTTTGGGGTTGTTCTAATTATAAGGGTGGTTGCTCCAAAACATATAATGATAAAGCTGGAAAACCTGATGGTTATAATGCAAATATTTATCCTTGCAAACAATGTGGTGCTGGAGTATTAGAGCGTAAAAAATCACAAAAAGGTAATTACTTTTGGGGTTGTTCTAATTGGCGTAATGGTTGCAAAGCAATGTTTTATGATGATAATGGAAAACCTAAAAAATAATGCAATTTTTTAACTGTTCTTGTTTAGATGATAGAAAGCAATTTAAAGATAAGATAAGGAGTGATTTTTCTTATCTTATCCCTTTTATAGAATATTACGAGATTAATTATTTAGTATGCTATCAAATTGATAAAATTGCTATATTAGTAACTGATGATGCCAATAAATTATTTAATACGCTTAATATTATTAAAGAAGCTAATATATGTGATTATTTTCAAATAAAAGATAAAGAAATTTATTTATTTACAATAAATATTTCATCATATTATAATAATATAATATTTGATATAAATAATTATTTGTATTGTAGTTTTAATGATGGTGTTATTAATACTTATGGAAGAAATACAACAATAAGAACATTTATTTTAGAAAATAGCCTATATGATATATATTGTTTTATGAATAATAAAAATAAGTATCCAGCAACCTTAAAGCATTTATGTAATTTAAATAAGCATTTTGTATATACATATTTATCATTTTTAAACTCAAATGTGGCTAAAGATATTTTATATGATTTAAAAAATGCTAATGAAGAAGATTTTATAAGCTATTATATGAAAATAGAAATAAAACTATTAGAAAACACACCAAACAAACAAGAATTATTAAAATTAAAATATCCGAATAAAAATATACCTAAAGTAGTAAATAAAATTGATTTAGCAAAATCAAAAGCATTATTTAATTTAGAAAAATATTTAAGTGCCACACACTATAAAAGAGTATGGCATAATGTTTTAAAACTAAATTATGATGATTATGGAAATTATTCAAAAGAACGCATATTATCTAATTATATGTTTAAGTTTAATGGTTTTAAAATAGATTTAAATTATAGTCTTGATGATTTGAAAATACTATTATCAGATTATATAAAACTATCAATATCGCTTAAAAGACCTATTAATTTAGATATAACTTCAGTAAAAAGACTTAAATCGCTACACGATGATTTAGTGGTTGAATATGACTATAAAATAGCTAAAAAGAACAAAATGGTTATTAAAAAAGATAATCCATTCTTAAAGTTAAAATTACCTGATAATTTTAAAATGATTAAAACTAATTTTGATTTAATCCAAGAAGGTAGAAGAAATAAAAACTGCGTTGCTTCTTATATAGATAAAATCAATAGTGAAAAATGTGGAATTTTTACTTTAGATTATAATGATAAGCACTATACAATAGAGATTATAAAATATAGAAATAAGTATTACATAAATCAAATAAAAACATTTGCAAATGAAGAAGCAAGTAAAGAAGTGGTTGAGTATGTTAAGGCATACCTTAATTAAGATATTTTTGAAAAATTATTTTAATTTATTTTAATTTATTTTATGTTAAAATAAATTAAAATAATTGAAAGGAGATAAGATGTCAGATTTTGTAATTTTAGAAAATAAAGAACAAGCATTAAAATACCTTGAAAGCTTAAAAGATACTATGAGTGAGAATATTTATCAAAAGATACAGATGGGTTTGCATAAATCATACGATAGCGATGATGAAGGAATAATTACTGAAAAATCATTAAGAGATCATATTGAATATGAAAACTTGATTGAATTAGGAAAAACTAAAGAAGCTGATGTTTATAAAAGTGAAAAGATGACCGAAAATATGAATATTTATTTAAAAGCCGAAGGTATTGTTAGATGAATAAACCTATAGCTTTATTTTTGGCAGGCACAAATGGAAGTGGGAAATCTACTTATAGGTTTGCAAATAAAATTGAATTTTTAAATTTAATAAATATAGATCCAGATAAATTTATTAAAGATAATAATGGCAATAATGCACTAGGCTCTAAGTTGGCTATAAATACATTTAATGCGTGTATTAAAAATAAAATTTCTTTTTCTATGGAAACTACGCTTTCAGGTAAAAGTGTTTTAAATAGAATAAAACAGGCTAAAAACAATGGTTTTAATGTCAAAATTATATATATTGGGCTTGATAACTCTAATCTTAATATACAAAGAGTTGAAGCAAGGGTTAATCGTGGTGGGCATAATATTGAAACTAATCTTATTATTAAAAGATATAAAGAAAGTAGATTAAATTTAATAAAATCACTGCCACTTATTGATAACTTAAAACTTTACGATAATTCAACAAATAAATTAATTAAATGTTTAGAAGTGGATAAGCAAAAATTAATAGATTTGAATACGCCATTGAAAAAATGGGTTAGTGATGTGTGTTCTAATATATTATTTAACGAAAACGGTAATTTATGTTTGCCTATTAAAAATATTGAAAAAATGACTGATATTGGTAAAAATAAAGATATAAATAAAGAACTTTAGATGTGGAAAATATTTTTTTTCTTTATTGATTTCTATTATTTGTTTTGCAAATGAAGAAGTTAGTGAAGCGATTGGGTGTGTTAAAATATACCTTTAATTAAAATGTTTTTTAAAACAATCATTTCAAGTTATATAAAGTTATTTTAAATTAAAATTAATTTAAATATTATTTAAGGAGAATTTAATGAAAAAATATAAAATTTTAGTAGCATTAGCTACAGCGACACTTTTTATCTCTTGTGGAGAAGATATTAATAAACCAAATTTCGGACATGAATATGTTAGTAAATATATAAAACATTGTTTATTTTTTCAAGCAAAAACTGATACTACTATTACTTCTATTGTTGCTGAAGATGGAAAATGTGGATTAGAGATCCCTATAAATATGCATAATTTTTGGGATGTATCGGAAAACGGTAATGAAATGATTAAATATGGCTATTCAACAGAATTTACAGACAAAGGTGTGAAAAATACCAAATCAATAATAGAAAGAAAAAAAATTGAAATTAAATTGAAAGAAGGGGAAAAATTTTACTTCGTTTCAGGTTGTTATCCTATAAAAAAATTAATATTAGAAACAGATATAGGTAAATTTGAGTATAAAGATCTCAAAAAAGATGATAAAAAATAAATTAATTTTTATTTTACTATTGCCTTTTATTTGTTTTGCAAATGAAAATGCCTATGATGCGTTATTTGTTAAATACTCTAAAATACATAAGATTCCATCGCAGCTTTTGTGGGCAATAGCAAAAACTGAAAGTAATTTTAATCCAAGTGCGATAAATAAAGCAAACGACAATGGCACTTACGATATAGGTTTGATGCAAGTTAATTCTATACATGAAGAAAATTTAAAAAAATTAGGTTTAACATTAAATGATTTGTATGATCCAGAAATTAATGTGCGATATGCAAGTGCATATCTAGCCAAATGTTTTAAAAAATGGGGATTTAATTACAAAGGTCTAAATTGTTATAATGGTAGAATTTCAAATAACAATTACAATATAAAGGTTTTAAATAAATTGCGAAAAAAACAAAAAATAGTATATAAAAATACTAATGCAATTATTAAATAAAGGGGGTAAAATGAATACTAGAGAAGATACTGCATACATACTTACTCAATTAGGTTATGAAGTTGATAGATATTTTAGATTTAAATTAAGAGATGAAAAAACTGCAAGTGCTTCAATCAATCTTAATGGTAGAATTAAAGATTTTGGTAGTGGTTGGTATGGTTCTTGTGTTGATTTATTGTGTGAATTTCATAAGTATTCTAAAAAGGAAGCTTTTGATAAAGTAAATGAATTTATGGGTGTAAATAATAAACAATATGCACTAAGCGAACCTAGTTTTAAAGAAAACAAGGAGCATTCATCGCTATCTATAAGTGAAGATTATATATCTAATTACGAATTGCAAAGAAAAGAAAATTTTACTCGTTATAGCGAACTTTTAAAACAAACATTGCCAAATATTGATAATCACAAAAGAATTGAATTAGCTAAAAAATATCAGATAGGATATTCTAAAGAATCAGATAGGTTAATAATGCCTATTCGTGATCTTGATAATAAGGCTATGACTTTATGGAAATATAATCCTAATCCTAAGCCATTCGTGGGTAGTAATAAAGAATTAATACAGTTACCAAAAGTAATGTTTTCAAAAGGTAAAAAGCGTTGCCCTTTTAATTTAAACGATCTTAATGAATATAGAACTAATTTAAATAAAGCTATTTTGGTTGTTGAAGGAGAAAAAGATTGTTTAAATGCAATTGCAAATGGATTTAGAGCGATCACTCTTGGTTCTGCTACAAGTTTAGTAGAAGATAAATATATTCATCTTTTTAAAGATACTAATATAACTATTTGTTATGACTATGATGATGCTGGGAAGAATGGAGCAAAAGCACTTGCAGAACAACTTAAGAATACCTGCAAAAAGATAGAAATTTTTGATTGGGAGCAAGTATCTAAGCAGTTTAAAATTGAATTGTCTAAAGGTTTTGATTTTACTGATTTTATGAAAATAACAAATGAAAAAAAACATAATGATAAAACAAAAGATAGGGGAAATTAATGCAAAATAAAGATTTTAATCAAGAAATAGATTTATTAGAAGATGGAGAAGTGGTTGCAATTTATAGTGAAGAAGAAGCTAAAAAATTAGGTATTATTGACTTTTTGGAAAGTGCTGGTGATATTAATGAGTGATATAAAATTCAATAACTCTAGTGCTGATAAAAATCATCAATATATTGAAGATTTTACAAATACACTTATAAAATCATTAGAAAATAACACTGCACCATGGATACAGCCATGGAAAGCAACAGGTCTAAAAAATAATCCACATAATGCTATTACAGAACAAGAATATAACGGTTGTAATGCTTTGTTATTAGAGATAATTACTGCTGAAAAGGGATATAAAGATCCTAGATGGCTAACCTTTAAACAAGCAAAAGATCTAGGTGGTTTTGTTAAAAAAGGCGAGAAAGGCGTTCCTATTAGGTTTGTTAGTGTTATTGAACCTAAAACAACAGATTTAGAAAAAGAGATGGAAGAAGGACTTATATCTTTAAATGATGATAAAAAATATATAGTTAAGCATTATACTTTATTTAATGCAGAGCAAATAGAAAATATGCCAGAACGAAAACAATTTAAAGTAGATCCTAATTTTGAATTTAAATCAATTGAAAATGCAGAAAAAATATTGGCTAATTCAGGAGCTATTATTGAGCATAAACTAGGCGATAGAGCATATTATAATCCTTCATTAGATAAAATAGTATTACCTGAAAAACAGCAATTTAAAAACGAAATGGGTTATTATAGTGTAGCATTACATGAATTAGGTCATTGGACAGGACATAAAAATAGATTAAATAGAAATTTAGAAGGTGGTTTTGGTAGTGAGCAATACGCAAGAGAAGAATTGAGAGCAGAAATTGCTAGTTATATGTTATGTAAAAAATTAAATATTGATTTTGATCCTAGCGAACATTTATCATATATTAATTCATGGAAAAAGATTATAAACAATAATCCAAATGAATTATATCAAGCAACAAAAGATGCTTTAAAAATAGTTGAATATGTTAGCGATTTTAGTATTGATAAAAATATCAAAAAAGAAAATGCTATATCAAAAAATGTTATGGATAATGTATTAAAAAATGTATTAAATAAAACAAAAGGAAGCGATATTGAAATAGCTAAGTAAAACTACTTAGCTATGAATTGTTGTAGTATTTGATTTTTCTTCTAATAAATAAACTGATAACATGATTGTAAAGTATGCAAGTAAGTATGCACCAGAATTTTGAGCCAAACTATACCCTGTTAATGCATTACATATATTTAAAAACAATAAACCACCAGACCCAATAAAAGAAAGAGATCTAGTATTGCTAAAAATGCTGAAAAATATAAATAAAATAATACATGTATAGTTTAATGCATCAAAGCGAGTTGAATAATCGTTACCAAAGATTGACTCACAAAATTTTACAAAAAATATCAATTCTTCCATAGACAAATTCCTTTTTTTATGTTTAATTTTATTCTACCATAAAAAAATAAAAAAGAAGATAATGTGTGTTGGTGGAAGCATTATATTGTTAATTTTCTTTTTTATCTTCTAGTATAAATCCATAGCTATTTAAAAATAAATATCCTAAATAAAACCAAAATAAAAACATTATAATGTTTTCAAAATCTTTAATTTCATCTAATCTTAGCAAAAGGCTTATAATTAATTGATAGGAAAATAATTTTATACCAGCAGTATATAAGATAAATAAAATTTTACGCTTAATTCCTATTCTTTTAATATGATAAATATTATTAATTATAACAAGTAAAAAAACAATAATAGTAATTATATGTATTTTTGCCTCATAATCAGTTGTAGAATAATTTCTTAGAAACAAAAGTATTAAAACAAAAATATCAATTAAATTAATATATTTTAAAAATTTAAAATATATTTTATTCATTATTATTCCTATTGATTATTGCATTATATAATTTTCTTGTAGCACTTTCTCTTAAATCTTTAATAGCATCTTCATCAAGTAATAAAAATTCATGAAATTTTATTTTATAATATTTTTTAATTAATGGAAAACTCCCAAAAAAATATTCATAAATAAAAATAATTATCAATATAATCGCAACAATTGAAAGCATAGCTGATATAGCAATAAATATTGGCATTATAACTCCTTTAATTTTTCTTCATATTGAGTTTTTATAAAATTAATTAAAATTTTACTCTTAAAATTAGTTTGTCCATACTTTAAAATCATTCTAATACAATAAGTATCATCTATTATTTTATATTTAGAATTAGAGCCAAATTCACAAATATATAATTTCTCACTTCTAAGTAAGTGTTGTAATGAAAATTTTTGACCACGCTCTTTTTCTTTATAAAGTTCATTATGTTTTGGAATCTGTATTACAGGATTAGATACTATATGTATCTTTATATTGTTATCGGTATCTATAAAAATATAATCTTCATATTTATTGTTAATATAACCATTAGCAAAAATATAAACTAAATATACGATTATAATGATAGGTAAATACTCAAAGATTTTTTTTATTTTCATAAAACTCCTTTATAACACATTAAACTATCTCTAATCTCTATCAAAAATATTTTTATTTTTAACGAAGCTTAAATCTTTAAAATTGCTTATGTTTGTTTTATCTTCTAATCTACTATTAATTTTTGGTTTTTCTGTTGATGCAACATATTCATCTTTGTTTAATATTTTATATATAGCTTTTTTCTTGTCTTTATTTTTCAATGGAATTAAATTCTTTTCGTTCTTATCTTTTATAGATACTTCCCATATATTTTTATAAGTGGTTAATTCATAATATTGAAATTGTTTATTAGGTAATTTTTTCTTAGCTGTCACTTTTGCTTCTAATTGATCAGTCACAGCAAAATAGCATTTATCACCTACGCATACATTATTGTTATCTACAACTTCTTTTAAGTCTTTGCCCCACAATATAAATTCTTTATCATTTTTATCCTTCATTTTTACATAAAAGCTTGGCTCATTATCTTCTTTAAATTCATATAAAGCATCACCGAAACTTATCACTTCATGATAATTCATATATTTATCTTTTTCTTTATACACTTTAGGAGTTAAATTAATTTTAGTTTTTATTGTTGCAGTTGCTTCTACTTTTAAAGCATTGAGTTCTAGTGCAAATAATTTTCTTAAATCTTGCAAATCCTTTTTTCTTATATGTTGTCTTTTACCAAAATTATCTTTTACTTTTAATACAACATGGCAATGTGGATTATCTGTATCTTTGTGCATAGCTACTAGAAAACTATTATTAGGATACTTAGTTTTTAAAGTCTTTGTTAAAGCTTCTTTGATTTTTTCTACTGGTGCATTTTTATGATCTTTCATTGAAAATATGATATTGTGTGTTTCCTTTATTTGCTTTTTATTTTTACTTGTATCATATTCAAATTCATCATACGCTAAAAAATTTTCAATAGCTTCATCATTGTTATTATATATATTGCTATCTTGATCAAATAATTCCAACTTTTCTTTTCTTGAAATGTAATTTAAATGCCGTTTCAGGCTTTTTGCATCATAACATGAACTGGCTATTTTAATCATAACTTCAGTATTTTTTTTACTATTAATATATATTTTATGCAATGTGCGTTTTTTATAATTTTTAGGAAGTTTTGCAACTTTTTCTTTTTTAATAAATACTTTTTTAGCTTTTAATTCTTCATCTTCTAGGTATATTTTTTTAGCCATTTATAATCTCTTTGTTAAAGCCATATAGTCTGATAAAATTTGCTTTATTATTAGTTTAATTTCATTGTTTGTATCTTCTACAATTTTATTAAATTTTTGCATGTCAGGACTAAAGTTATCAAATCTTTTTTCATTTAAAACTTTTGCAATTTGATTTATATTTACACCTATTTTTTTAATTTCTACAATAGCTTTAATTAGTTCATTAAATTGATTTTTGCTAACATACTTTTCATCTTTTAAAGATGATAATATTAAATATTTAGCTTCCTTAGTAATTGAATTAAAGCCATGTATTTTTCTAAAATTTTCTAATGCTTCATACTCATCTTTGCTTATGAAAATTCTAATCTCTTTATACTTGGTTTCCATATCTTTAATATTTTCATCTTTTAAAAATTTATAATTCTCCTTAATACATATTAGTATAAGCTCATGTATTACTTGAGTATATGAAACTCCTTTAGTTTCTTTTAACTTATCTAAATATTCAAGTGCATAATCTTTTAATCTAATTGTAGTTTTTTTAGAACTCATTTTTTCCCACTAGCATATAAAATTAAAATATGGTTGACTATTATTTATTTTTTCAAGCATAGATACAAATTCTTCAGCAATTAACTTTGGGTGACTTAAAATATTTACATTTTTAGAAACGGTATCTATATCCATTGAATAACATTTTGAAGAGTCCACTAGAGTTAAATGAACACCCAAATCTTGATGAAATTTAAATTCAAGTTTATTTAAATTATCGCAATCTTTTGCATTATAAAAAAATTCGTTTTCGGTTACTCTAACTTTAAAACCATAACGATATTTATCATCGAATCTTGGTCTTATATCTTTTGTTACTAAATCTGCATGATAGTCTTTATAGTTCTTTTGTTCTTCTAAAAAATTATTTTTTATAGTTTCAATATCTAATAACTTAATATCTATTTTAGGAAAATAATTTGACATTATTTTATAAAGACTTTGTCTGATAATGCAACGAATTTCAAAACGTTTGCTATGACTATATAATAATGGAATTAATTGCTCTGGATGATTTATGGTTTGCTGTGTATAATCATCATATCTAAAATGAAAAGAAAGGTTATGTAAAATACGACGTGTAATAGTTTTAAAATCAACATTATTTAATTTATTTATAAAATTTTCAAAATCTTCATGTTCGACTAATTTAGTAACACTTCCTAAAGTTAAAATATCATTCTTAATTTTATCCATATCTATTCCTTTCACGCTAATAACATATAAGAGCTAACAGCAGTTTTGACAATAGTATAAAAAAGTGTATGGCACTTTTTGGATACTTTGTCTATCCTGCCTAACCTTATTTCGTTATAAAATAAATAATAACTCTCTTAAGTTAATTAAAATAAAAAATATTATAAAATATAGAATTAAAAAATAAAATTAATTATATTGTATATAATAAAAAAAAATACTTAAGGAGACAATATGTATTCAAAACAAGATCAAATTATTGCATCATTAGAAGAAAAGCTTAAAGATGCTAAGCAAAAGAAAAAAGATTTAGAAAATAAATTTTTTCTTGAATTAGGTAAGCAAGCAATGATGCTTTTAGAAAAAGAAAAAGAATTCTATTCTTTATTTGGTGAGTTATGTAAAAAATATGATTTAAAAATAATAAATGATTTATCTATAAAGGAGAAAGAGCATGAAAGATAAATTTGAAAGCATTACAATAATATCAGTTGAAGATATGGATAAAAAAAGACAGGATATATTTTCAACTAATAAAGAATTTAAAGATAACGAAAAAAATGCATTGCTTCAATCTTTAGCTATGTTAGATGATATTGTTAAAGCCAGTGCAAAAGAAAATTTAAAATTCCCCAACGAGTTTATAAAATTAAAAATAAAGCTCAATGGAAAAGAGCAAGAACTAAATACTCCTTTAGGCGTTGGAGCATTTGGTAAGGATTTAAACCACTTGATAAATTTATCAAATACGAATTTAAATAAAGAAGTTGCAGACAAAAATACAAACAAACAAGTATTTGAATTGTTAGAAAGATTTGGCGAAGGTGGTAAGTTTAAACAACCTGAAAAACAAGAAAATTTTAAAAATATATTTAATGATTTACGCTCAATAAATTTACACGATGAAGAATTAAATGGAGTTTATCAAGCTACTTTAGATTTTTTTGAAATGTTTAAAGATGGCAATGCAAAAGTTATTGATAATTCCAAACAAGCCATTTCGTTAAAAGAAGCACAGGCTACACAAAAACTTAAAGAAAACATTGTAGAAATTATAAAAGAAAATAAAGTTGCTAATGTAAAAGAGAGTCAAAAAGACATTTCAAAACCTATACATAGATAAAAGGAAAAAAGATGAATTATATTATTAATAAAGAAGCTGATTTTTATATAGAAAAATTAAAAAAACATCTACAAGATAATTGTTTTTTAGACACAAAAAAAGATAGTAAAAAAAATGTTTTTGATTTTTTCAAATGTGGTATTGATTATATGATTGATATTTTAGAATTAAATAGATTAGAACTTAATTATGAAGCTTATGGTTGTTCTATTAATGCAGAAAGTATTTTATGCTTTAATGAATTAGATAAGTGGAATGCTAAAATAGAATATGTAGCAGATAAATATAATAATATAGGTTTTTTTCTTTATATTTGTAAATTTGAATTAAAAGATTTTACATTAAATGAGTTAAAAAAACTAGATATAGATAATATTGTTAAACACGCAACAGAATATGAATGTATAAAAAATAATAATATTTTTAAACTTGAATTAAATGATAAAATCACAAAAGAGAATTTAATAAATTGCATTATTTTTTATAGCAGAATTTATATTTTACTAAGAATTAAAAGCTCAGAAATTATTGAAAACATAATGTTTAAAAACACTAACATATCTAATAAAAACGATGTAATCAATTGGTAAAATGCAATGTTACTTTTTAAATAATAGAATATATAAATATAAGCATAGCAGTTAATAAAGCATATTTAACTTGTGATAAGACTCCATCTGGTGATGAAGTATATACACCTTTTTATGCAGTAGAACCATTACTAGAATTTATTCCTAAAAGCAAAACAATATGGTGTCCATTTGATAAACAATGGTCAGCATTCGTTCAGCTTTTTACAAAAAATGGTAATAAGGTAATTTACTCTCACATTGATGATAGTAGGGGGGGGGGATTTTTTTATTATGAACTTAAAGAACATTACGATATTATTATTTCAAATCCACCGTATAGCAAAAAAGATAAAGTCTTGAAAAAGTGCTACGAGTTAAATAAACCATTTTGCTTATTAATGCCAATAAAAGCATTGCAAGGTAAGGCTAGCGTAGATTTGTTTTTAAAATATGGGTTAGAATTAATAGTTTTTGATTTAAGGATAGATTATCACACTAATAGAAATTTTGAAAAAACGACTAAGGGAAATCATTTTGGTAGCGCTTATTTTTGTTATAAAGTATTAAAAGAAAAAATAATTTTTAAAAAATTAATAAATATGAGAAAAGTTTAAAATAATATGGCAGTTTTATCTTTTTGGGCTAATAAAATATCTGCCATATATTTAGAATTATAATAAAAATAAGTTAATAAAATAAAAAATAAAATAAAAAATTGATATAAATATATTCTAAACTAAAATAATTTAAAATAAACTATTTTAATCTATAAATTAATATAAATTCCAGACAAGTATTAATAAAATTCAGACTAGTGCATAAGATTACGGACTAGTCTATTTTATAGGGCAGACTAGTGGTCAGACTAGTGGCAGAGAAGCGTTAAAAATACTTAAAATTCATTCCTTTTTTTTGCTATTTTTTAAATTTTAATAATTTTTATATGTAAAAAATATACAGACTAGTCAGACTAGTCTATTTTATAGGGCAGACTAGTGGTCAGACTAGTGTCAGACAAGTAACAGACAATTAAAGTATTTTAATTATCATCTAATAAATCTATATTTATATTTTCTATATCAACATAATTTATGAAATTACCATCAGAATCAATATTAGCTAATTTACCGCCTTGTGTGCCTATTCTTTTTAACTTTAATACTTCTTTAACATATCTTGCAAGTTGTTTATCTGTAACCATAACTTCTAAATTATTTTTTAGTAATTCAATTATTTCTTTATATGTTTTACCACATTGTAATGCAATAATTATTACTTCTTTGATTTCATCAAATATTTTAAAACGCATTTCTTCGTTATATGTTTCTATTTCATTCTTTAAAGCTTGTTTTAATTTGGGTAATTTTTTCTTAATATCGCTTATGTTGGCTTTATGTAACGGTGTAAGTTTGTTATTTTCTTCTTTCATATTTTTCCTTTTACAGATCCTTAATGTCTAACTCGTTTATATCTACATGCTTAATAAATTTTCCTTCATCATCAATATAAGCAAGTTTTCCACCATTGCCACCAAATCGTTTAATTTTTAAATATTCTTTTAAGTAATCAGAAATTTGTTTTGCTGAAACTTTAAGATTAAAATTTGCTCTTATAATATTTGCTATTTCATTTAAAGGAATATCGTGTATAGCCATTAACAATATTTCATTTTTAAAATTATTCAGTAATTCAAGACGATTATTTTTTATTATTTTCGTCTTATTATTTTTAATTTTATTAGACACTTCTTTTTTGAAATTTAAAAGATCATTATTTTTTATAACAACAGAAGTATCATATATTGATTTAAGTTTTACATTATTATCTTTCATATAAGCTCCTAATTTTCACTAACCTAATATCTTTTCTTAAAGACAAAAATAAATAAAATTAAGGGAAATAAAAAAGTGGCTCCGGATGTAGGATTCGAACCTACGACCAAGCGGTTAACAGCCGCCTACTCTACCGCTGAGCTAATCCGGAATAAGTAGTAATCGTTAAGTAAAAGCGTAATAATAGCCAAGAAAATTTTGTTTGTCAAGAGTTTTTTGAAAAAAATATAAAAAAAATGTGAAATTTAATAAAAAATGCTTTTAGTCAAAATGATTTATTGACCTAAAAGCACTTATAAATTATAAGTTTTTAAATAGTTTATAAGCAGGATTTATAAGCAATGCAGCACAAAATGCTTTTGCAATATCAGTTACTATGAAAGGATATAACCCTATACTAAGTATTTTATCCTTAGGAACATAAAAGCTTAAAATAAATAAGCCACAAATATAAAGCACCGCAGTAGCTACTAGAGCATATAAACTTAACGCAAAGACATTATTTATATCATGGTCTTTAGCTTTTCCCATAATATAACCCATAGCAATCAAACCAAAAATATACCCACCACTAGGGCTTAAAATTGCGTGCAAACCACCACCGCTAGCAAATACAGGAAAGCCACACAAACCTTCTAAAAACCATAAAATCAAACTAAATAAAGCTAGTCTTGAGCCTAAAGCATAAGATATAGTTAAAACCACCATAGTTTGCATAGTAAAGGGTATGATGTCTATGCTTATTTTTAAATTAGCAGCAAATGCTATTAAAATACTTGCTAGTAATACTTTAGCTGTATTGCTTGCAGTATTTTTCTTTAAGTAAAAACTTTTTAAAGCTGCTAACATAATCCCTCCTTTGTAAAATTAAAAAATGATTATATACTAAAACAATATTTATAAAGGAAGAATTATGAAAAAACATTTAATAGCCACTAGAGTAGGGGCGTTTTATTTAGAAGATGATAAAATAACGCCTTTTATTTACGATGAAGCCCCGACTGATTTGATTAATAATTACACAAGCAGAATAAATCATAGCTCAAGGATTAAAAATCCTTGCGTTAGGCGTGGATTTTTAGATGGTTCTAAGGATAGATTAAATGATGAATTTATAGAGATTTCTTGGGATAAAGCCTTTGAATTAATTGCAAATAATCTTAAAAAATATTATGAAAAATATGGCTCTAGCAGTATTTACGCTGAAAGTTACGAATGGGGTGGGGTAGGTAAAATCGGCTGGGGTAGAATGCTAATTCATAGACTTATCAATGCTCTTGGTGGCGGGGTCTTTGAGTTAGGAGATTATTCAACCGGCTCTGCAATAGCTAGTATGCCTTATGTTTTTGGCTCATCTTGTGTTTATGAAAGAGCAACTGATTATAAAGAAATAATCAAATACGCTAAAGTAGTGGTGTTTTGGGGAGCTAATCCTATTATTACAAGTAAAATTGCTCACGATATTCCTATGCACGAACACGAAAAATATCTAAAACAAATGGCTGAAAATAAAGATATTGAAGTAATTTTTATAGATATTAGAGCTAATGAGAGTGCAAAAATGATGAATGCAACAACTCTAACTCCTAATTCAAATTCTGATATGGCAATGGCTATTGGAATGTGCAATTATCTTTATACTAACAAGCTTTATGATAAAGAATTTATAGAGAGTAAAACCACAGGATTTGATACATTTAAAGACTATTTTCTAGGTATAAACGACGGGGTAAATAAGGACTTAGAATGGGCTAGTAAGATTTGTGGTATTAGCAAAACTGATTTAGAAAATCTAGCCTTAAAGCTTAAAAATAATCCTAGTAATATTTTATTAGGTAGGTCAATTCAAAGACAATTAAACGGAGAATTTAACTACCTAGCAATAATTTGCTTAGCTGCTATGTGCGGACATATAGGCAAAGATGGTTTAGGGATTGAGTTTAATTTAAGCAGTGGTTGCAAGGGTGAGAGTGCAAAAAATACAGAAAAATTAAGTGATATAAATACACTTTTAGGCGAAATAAAAGGCAAAAATCATTATATCCCAAGCTCAAGGCTTAGCGAGTGCTTATTAAGGCCTAATACAAAAAGCACTTATAAAGATGAAGAAATCATTTATCCTGATATAAAATTAATGATAAATGCTTGTGGCTCATATCTTACCCATCAGCCAAATAGCAATGAGAGTTTAAAGGCTTTAAATAATCTTGAGTGTATTATTACACTTGAGCCTTTTTGGACGGCTCAAGCTAAGATGAGCGATATTGTTTTGCCTATTGCTATTGAAGGGGAGCGTTATGATATAGAGCAAAGCACGAATAAAGAAATAATTTTTGCACTAAAACCTATAAAAGAGCCTTTTTATAACTCAAAAAGTGATTTTGAAATATGCAAAGAAATAGCAAAAAGATTTAATAAATCTTATGAATTTTGCCGTGATTTAGATGAATTAGACCTAGTAAAATTGGCTTATTTAGATATTAAAGAAAGATATTTTAAAAAAGGAATAATTTTAAGTGAGTTTGATGAGTTTTTAGAAAAATCTTATGAAAAAGTGCAGGGCTTAAGCGAGTTAGAGCCTTTTACAAGATTTAAAAACATAAAAAATATTAATTTAAGTATAAAAAATAATATCGCAAAATACGAGCAAAAAGATGAGCTTTTAAGCGAATATCCTTTATTTTTAACTTCTGCACATAGTCCTTATAGACTTCATTCACAACTACATAATAGCGATATAAGAGATAGTGAAAATGATTTAGAGCCTGTTTATTTGCATAAAGATTTAGCTGTTAAAAAGAGCATTAAGCAAGGAGATATTGTAAGGGTTTTTAATGATAGGGGCGAGATTTTAGCGGGGGCTAGAATAATTTGTGATATTAACCCTAATAATATTTTGATTTTTCAAGGTGCTTGGTGGCAAATTGATGGTAAAAGGTGCCTAAATGGAAATGTAAATGTGCTAACAAGCTCAAGCCCAAGTTCAGCAGTATCAAATAGCAACACAGCTCACACTTGTAAAGTAGATATAGAAAAATTTAATGGCATTAAAAACTGGGAGAAAGACTGCTTTAAAACTCCGAAAATTATTAAGAATTTATAATTTAAATTCTTATTTTAATTATCCTAAAAACTAGGATAATTAAAATTCTTTTTTGTTTAAATCATCTAAAATATTGCTAGCTAGACTATCTACGCTATTTGCAGCTTTATTTGTATCATTTGCAATATTATCATTTTCTTTACTTAGCTCATCAATTTCGCTTATGGTTGTATTGATTAGATTAATTGCTTGAGTTTGCTCATCTATACTCATACCAATATCGTGAATTTGTTGGACTAATAATTTTACATTAGCTTCTACTTGATTTAATGATGAGCTAGTGTTATTAGCTAATTTGCCAACTTCACTTGCAACCACGCTAAATCCACGCCCGTGCTCACCTGCACGCGCTGCTTCAATAGCAGCATTTAAAGCTAATAAATTTGTATCTTCTGCAATGCCTCTAATAACATCAATTACGCTTTTTATGCTATCGCTTTGTTGGATTATTTCTTGGCTTTTTTGAGCTACTGCAGTCATTGAACTTGACATTTGATTGATTGCTACTGCACTTTCTTCAAGGTTGTTTTTAGCCTTTTTGCTACCATCTAATAAAAGTTTCATATTTTCTTTTAAATTATTAGAATTTGATTTTAAAGTATTGCTTATATTTTCTTGAGAATAAAGCATATTTTTAATTTCTTGTTGCAAGGTATTTAGGCTATTTTCTATTTCTCCTATTGGGTTTTTTATATTATTTTTAAATTTCATATTTGAGTATTCTTTTAATAGCTCATCAATTTGGTTAATATCTTTTCCTATTTTTAGTTTTAGAGTTTGCAACATTTCTTTTAGAATTTCTTTTAATTCTTTTATTTTTGGATTGTAAGGTTCGCTGGTGATTTCATTATTTAAATTACCTTGTTTGATAGAATTTGTAATATTTGTAATTTCATTTATACAGGTTTGGTCTTTTTCATAATTTTGTTTTAGTTCTAATACGGTTGCATTTATTTGCATAGCCATTTTGCCAAATTCATCTTTATTATTTGTGATTATTTTATCTACATCATTGCTTTTATATCTTAAAAAATCAAAAAAGCTATTAAGACCAGTATTAATTAAGCTAAGATTTTTAATGATATTTTTAGATATTATATAAGCTAAAAACATATTTAAAATCTGTGCTAATAAGGCTATTATTATTTGAATAATTATTTCTTGTTGAGCTTCAGACTTATTTACATTTGCTTTATTTAGAATTTGATTTGTTATTTCGTTTTCTAATTTTTTATAATCTTCTATCACATTAGTAGCTACTTGGAAAAATTCATTTGCATTTATATTAAAATTACCATTTATATTATTATTCATAGCAGTTGATATAAATTCTTGAAGTTTTTTATAGCTTTCAAGATTTGAAAGATTTTTTAAATATTCATCAATAAAATTAATCTTTAGTTCTTTTAATTCTTGTAATTTTCCAGTAATGCTTGTATTTAGATAACTAATATTTGAAAAAGTATTAATATCCATAGTATTTGCATTAAATACTCCGTTTAAAGTCCCTCTTAATAATCCATATCTTTCTTTAGTAGTAGATACTAAATTAAGAGCATCGCTTAAACTAGCATAGCTTTCATCAAGACTTTGAGAAATATCTTTTACTTTTTTGATTTGTTGATTTATTAAATTGGTATAATTTTGTAATACTATAGCTCTATTGGCTTTATTATCAACCATATTTCTTAGATTATCAACTTCATTTTTTAATTCATTATTTAAAACAAATTTATTTCTATGTTCTATTAGTGCTTGCTTATTAGCACCAGCTAAAAATCCTACGCTAAGACCACGCTCTACTTGTAATAAATGAATTATTTCACTATTTGTTGATATGATTTTTACGCTATCTTGAGCAATTATTGAAGAATTATATGTTTCATAACTCTTTTTAATTAGCAAAATATTATAAATTAATAATATAATTAAAAATGTGCTTGTAAGCAATAAAAGTTTTTTAGAAATAGATATTTTAGAAATCATAAGTCCCCTTAATTAATAGATTTAGATTTTTATTTTAAAGTTTTTTAAAGAATTATATAAATTTTAGGAGAACGGATGAAATTTTTTTTAATTTTTTGTATGTTTTTTTCAACTTTACTTGGTAATTCATTTAAGGGTAGTGATTTTGATGAATTAAAAAGTATTGATGTAAGAGATTATTATGTGAGTGAATATCTTGATGGTATGGGTGCTAATTGGGATGGTAAAAAGTTATATAATAATCACAATCAAACTTATGAAATTAGTAAAGAATTTACAAAGGATTTCCCACCTTTTGAGATAAAAGGTCTTTTATTTTGTGGGACTGATTATTATGATACCTTTAATGATGTTATGTTAAATAAGCTTAAATGTGCTAAGTTTTATGTGGTTGATGTCCCTAATCAAAAGGGAGATTTAAAAGATAGGTTAAATTATTTAAGAGATTATTTAAAAGAACATCCTAATAAAAATATTACATTTGTAGTTCAAAATGAATTTAATAGCGAAGATGAGTTTATAGATTTTTTTAACGAAGTTATTTTAAAAGAATCAGAAGGTGTGTATTTACACAAAAAGAATACTGATTATGATGTTCCAAGACAAGATAAAATAGTGCAAATTAGAAAGTTTTATAAAGATAATTGCGTTATATCAAAAACTAATTTAAACAATGAAGGTAAGCTAATTAATTATGAATGCCAATGGAAAAAGATTAACGCTTTAAGAGCCCTTACTAAATTTACTGATGAAAAATTAAACAATAACGAACTTACAACTATTACTATAGGCAGTGGTTTTAATATTAACGAAATAAATAAACCATTAAACATAGGAACCAAGATTGCATTTAAGTATTACAAACTTGATAAAGATGGAAAACCTATGCATAGCGTATTTATTAGAAGTTTTTAAGGAGTGGTTATGAAAAAATTATTATTTGTTGCTAGTTTTATTGCTTTATTTTTTAGTGCTTGCAACGATGAAGCTAAAACTACAAGTATTAAAACTGGAGATATATTAACTTTAAAAAGTTGGGATAATCAAGAAATAAAAATCAAAAGAGAAGAAAATGGCTTTAGTTTGGTTGATAGCAATAAAATTTTAATTATTGATATATTTGGGACTTTTTGTCAGCCTTGTAGAGCCGAAGCTCCAATGCTTTTTGATATACAATCAAAGCATTTAGATGATTTAGTGTTTGTTGGATTATCTTATGCAGAAGAAGCTGATAATGAAAAATTAAAAGAATTTGCAAAGAACTATAATGCGTATTATTTTTTAACAAATGATAAAAGAGCAGATTTGATAGTAGAAGCAATAACCGATGATATAAAATATAATACTCAGGTTCAATTACCTTTTAAGGTAATGTTAAAAGATGGTAAGTATCAAAAACTAGGCAATGAGTATTTTATTTTAGGTAAAGCTGATGAAGGATTATTAAGAGAGAGTATAAATAAAGCAAAGGAAAATAAATGAAAAAATCTTTAATATTATTAAGCGTATTAGCTTTTTTTGGCTGTGCGAATACTAACAATGTTGAGGTAGCAAAAGAAGTGAAAAAATTAGAAAATAAAGAATATAAAATATCAAAAATTATAGTTAAAGACACAAATAAAGAATATAGCAATTCTAGTAATTGGTCTTTAATAATTGAAGATAATAAATTAGGAATGTTTGTAGGTTGCAATAGAATTTTTAGTGCTATAAAACAAGAAAATAATAATATTTATTATGAAAATCCAGCAAGCACAAAAATGATGTGTCCTAATCAAGTAATGGAAGTAGAAAACGCAGTTGCTAGTAGTCTTACAAGTATGCAAATAATAGAAAATGGCTTAGAAAACGATAAAGTAAAAATTATTTTTGAATAATGATTTTTCTAGCAAACAAACCAATTAATATTAGCTCTAATTCTTACGCTTTAAAATTAGGTAAAAAATTAGGGCTAAAACTAGGATATTCAGGCACACTTGACCCATTTGCTAGTGGGGCATTACTCTGTGCTGATAAAAAACATGCAAAATTATTTCGCTTTTTAAATCTTGAGCCAAAAGTCTATGAAGCAACGATTTGGCTTGGTGCAATTAGTCCTAGCTTAGATAATGAAAACATAAGCTTTTGTAGTGTTAAAGAGCCTAGTTTAGAGCAAATTATGCAAGCATTTGCTAAGTATCAAGGAGATATAACTTACACTCCGCCTATATTTTGTGCTAAAAAAATCAATGGTAAAAGAGCATATGAGTTAGCTAGAAATGGCGAAAAGGTTGAGTTAAATGAGTGCGTAATGAGTGTGAGAGCTAAGTTTTTGCATTATAATTTCCCTTTTATTAGCTTTAGATTAAGCGCTAGTAAAGGCACTTATGTTCGTTCATACGCTAAGCTAATTTGCGATGAATTAGGCGTAAAAGGGACTTTAAGTGCTTTAAGAAGACTTAGTGAAGGCGGCTTTAAAGAATTTAAAAATTATGATGCTTTTAATAGTGTTGATTTAGAAGAAAATTTTTATTTAGGCGATATAAACGACTTGCTATTAGGCAAAAAATTAAGCTTAAGTGATTTTAAAAAACAAGATTATAAAACCTATAAAATAGATTTAGGAGATTGTTTTAGCATTATTAGGTTAGATGAAAAAATAGAATATATTTTAAATAAGGTGGAAAAATGTTAGTAGTATCAAGAAATGCAGGCGAAGGAATAGTTATTGATGGTGGGATTAAAATTAAGATTTTTGAAATAAAGGGCGATTCGGTAAAAATTGGTATAGAAGCTCCTAAACAAACTTTAATTTTAAGAGATGAATTAGTAGATTCTATAAAAGATGAAAATATCCAATCAGCTGCATCTTCAAGTGAATTACTAGATAGTTTAGTAAGCTCACTTTCAATGTATAAAAAAGATAAATAATGAAAGCTTTTGCAAAGATTAATATCTTTTTAAAAATTACAGGCAAAAAAGATAATTATCATCAATTAATTTCAAGATTTTATAGAATTGATAATTTATATGATGAGCTTTATTTTATACCTAAAAGCGAAGCTAGGAATTTAGATAAAACTTTAATTCCTAATTCAAATTCTTTATTAAAAATCAATGGAATTACTTATGAAAATGAGTTTAAACAAGATGTTTTGATGGATAAATTTTATTTGATAAATGATAATTTAGTAAGTAATTTTTATTCTAAAAGCGATATTTTTTCAAAAGTTTTAAGTTTGGTTGATGAGAATTTAAAACAAGAATTTCAAAATAATTTTGCTTTAGTTTTACACAAAAATATCCCTACTTTTGCAGGACTTGGCGGTGCTAGTTCTAATGCTGCTTGTTTTATAAAACTATTAAATGATATAAAGCCTTTTGATACTAAAGCAATTGCTAGGCTTAGTGGGGCTGATGTGAGCTTTTTTGAAAGTGGGTTAAAGAGTGCTAATGTTAGTGGATATGGTGAGATAATTGATGATTTTAGCGATGATTTATGCGATTTTTCATTAGAATTTAGCACGCCTTGTAGCACAAAAGATGTTTTTAGCGAATTTGCAAAAGAGCCAAAATATTATACAAATGATGAATTAAGTAAATTAAAGATAAAAGAGCTTTTAAATAATTTTACAAATTATGATTTAAACGATTTACTAAAACCTTGCAATGCTTTATATTCTATTACTTTAGATTATGCTAATAAGGGCTTATTTTTAAGTGGTAGTGGTGGTAGTTTCTTTAAACTTAAATCATAATTTATCTAATTTGCTTTAGTTTAGAATTGTTTATTTTAAACATTTTTGATGAACTTTTTTGAGCTAAATCCAAATCCACAATCACATTAGCTATATTTTTTGCATAATTTATATCAAATTCATATCCGTGCAAATTTGCACTACTTGAGTATAAATATTTAAAATCTTTTAAAAATATACTATGTTTATTATCATTTACTAGCCTAAATGATATTTGGTTTTTATATATAAAGGTTGTTTTTTTAGCCTTTCTTACTTGATTTTTAAATTTATTTGGAACTCTTGCAAGGTTTTTAAGGCTAGTTAGATATGTGCTTGTGATTATGCAAGGTTTATTAATTTCTCTTTTTTTAGCTAAATTAATTTCTTTATAATCTTTACTTAAAAACCCAGCTGTAGTATCGGTTTGTGCTAGATAAATCATTTAACAAAACTTGGAATTTTATTTAATATCATAGTGGTAAAATCTATCATTTGATTCATCATCCAAGGCATTAAAAAGATGATTATTACAACAACTAAGATGATTTTTGGGACAAAACTTAATGTCATTTCATTAATTTGCGTTGTTGCTTGAAATATACTTATTAAAAGTCCAGCAATAAGTCCAGCTAGGAGCATTGGAAGTGATAATAAAAGAGCTATTTTAAAAGTTGATACCCCAAGTGCAACTAAAGTACTTTCCATAATTAATCCTTATCATCAATGTGTTAAACAATTTTAGGCAAAATTACTTAATTATTTTAAAACAAGGAAAAACCATTAAAAACGATTTTATTAAATTATTAAAAGAAATAGACATAAACCTTTGGCTACTAGTTACTATATTTGTAACACATTGTTTTTATTGTTTATTGTTTATAATTAATAATATATTTCCTATGGCAATTTTTAATATTTATTCAATATCTAGTTATTTTATAGCAATTTGTTTTTATCTAAAAGAGAAAATAACCGCAGCATTTTTTGTATCCTTTACTGAGATTTTTCTACATCAGGTTGTTGGTTCTTACTATCTAGGCTTTGAGAGTGGATTTAGCACTATTATGATGTGCTTGTTTTTCTTACAATTTACATTTTTTAGTAAGTGGCTTTATAGAATTTCAGTGAGCTTGTTTTTGCTTTTTACAATATATGCTTTATATTATTTTAGAGATTATTTAGTAGGCGAATATAGAAGTAGTCAAGATTTATTTTTCTATATTAATACATTTTCAAGTTCGGTATTTATGTTGATTTATGGCGGTCTTGCAACGGTTACATCAAATAAAAAATTATCCGACTTAACTTATTTGGTTTATAGAGATTTTTTAACAGGACTTTTTAATAGAAAATATTTTGAAGAAAAAATAATCCCTAACTTTAATAAAGATGAATCAATTTTAATAGCTGTTTGTGATATAGATAATTTCAAAAGAATTAATGATACTTATGGTCATGATATAGGTGATATAGTTTTAAAAAGTGTAGCATCTGCAATTCATTATGAAATGTTAGGATTAAATGGTGTTGTTGCTAGATGGGGTGGCGAAGAATTTGTAGTGAAATTAAATGTTAAAAATAGTCAAGAAGCAGAATATTATATGAATGTAGTAAAAAATTCAGTTTCAAAACAAGAATTAAAAAAATATAATATTAAACCAACCATAACAATAGGTGGTATTTTTATCAACAACCCTTCTAAAGATAATTTTGAACATTATTTTAAAATTGCCGACCAAGAATTATATTTTGGTAAAAAAAGTGGCAAAAATTGTGTAAATATACAAGCTTCATAATTTTTTTTATAATTAAGTTTAATTTAAGAAAAAAAATATATAATTCTGTCTTTATTTCATAAGTGCGGGAATAGCTCAGTGGTAGAGCACAACCTTGCCAAGGTTGGGGTCGCGAGTTCGAACCTCGTTTCCCGCTCCATTATTTTACATATTTTGCCCAGATGGCGGAAATGGTAGACGCAAGGGACTTAAAATCCCTCGGTAGTTTTTACCGTGCCGGTTCAAGTCCGGCTCTGGGCACCATAAGGTGATATAGCCAAGCGGTAAGGCATGGGCCTGCAAAGCCTTGATCCTCGGTTCAAATCCGAGTATCACCTCCAATAGGCTTTTTAGCAATAAATTATCGCTTGTTTAATAATTTTCGGGAGATGGCTGAGTGGTCGAAAGCGGCGGTCTTGAAAACCGTTGAGGTGCAAGCCTCCAGGGGTTCGAATCCCTTTCTCCCGGCCACTTCATTTTTAACAATCTTTTTCATTTTATATTTTTTTAAAAAAGTATTTTGTTCTAGCTTTTTTAGCTCCTTTGTTAGAAGAAAATATTTTAATTGAGTGTTGAAAAACACTCAATATATTTTAATTAGAATTTAATTCCGAATTGATTTATTAATAAACCATCAAGCATTCCATTAAATTGGTCTAAAAATCCCATTTCTTTTACTATTGTAAGTGCAAAATAAGATGAAGTGATAGGTCCAGCACTTGTGATTATATTTTTACGAACTACTACAGGCTCATTTAATCTTGTTCCTTTAATTCCTTCTTCACAACCTGGATAGCAAGTAAATTCATCACTTAAAACCCCAGCATTTGCTAAAACTATTGGAGAAGCACAAATTGCTGCTATTAATTTGTTTTGAGAATTTAAATCTTGTAAAATTGATTTGATTTTTTCACTATTTTTAAGATTTGTCATACCACCAAAACCACCTGCTAGAGCAATTGCATCAATGTTTTTAGTATCAACTTCGCTTAGTTTTACCTTAGCTTTTAAAACCATACCAGTATCTAGTGTAACTTCTAAATTATCATCTAAACTAGCACAAATTACATTTATATTAGCTCCATAATTTTTCGCTCTTAGAAGAATATCAATAATACTAATTAATTCAATATCTTCAGCTCCATTTGCCATAGGCACTAAAATATTTTTCATTTTTACTCCTTTTAATTAGATTAGAGAATAATATTAATTAAAATTAAGTAATTAATTGTTAATATTCATTTTCAAATTTTTTAAAAAGGATATT
This sequence comes from Campylobacter sp. RM9334, assembly GCF_020138145.1. NCBI lineage: Bacteria > Pseudomonadati > Campylobacterota > Epsilonproteobacteria > Campylobacterales > Campylobacteraceae > Campylobacter > Campylobacter sp. RM9334. The sequence goes on along the minus strand of NZ_JACGAX010000004.1, from coordinate 63,907 downwards.
GATGGATACAACAATTCAAGATGTAAAAGCCACAACCACAGAAACTCTGAATAAACTAATTGATTTGCAAAGTGCAGGTTTTGATTTTGAAGGATTTTTCTTAAAATATGGTTTTAAGATTTTAGGTTCAATTCTTATTATTGTTTTAGCATTGTTTTTAATGAAAGTTGTAGGAAAAATTTTAAGAGTTACTTTAATTAAAATTAGCACAGATGAGACTTTAACCAATTTCTTAGTTAAGCTTGTAAAAATTATAATTTTAGTTGTTGGAATTCTAGCAGCACTTAATAATGTTGGTGTTGATACGACTTCATTCGTTGCTTTATTTACAGCTACATCTTTTGCTATATCTTTTGCGTTTAAAGAAACTTTATCAAATATAGCTGCGGGTGTTTTGGTTGTAGTGTTTAGACCTTTTAAAATAGGTGATTATGTAAAATTTGGTGCAGGAGAAGGATTTGTATCTGATATATGTTTGTTTTCAGTTACGCTTAGAACATACGATAATACAAATATAATAGTTCCAAACTCAAAAGTTATAAGCGATAATATTTATAATTATTCTCGTGAAAAAACAAGAAGAATTGATTATTCTAAAGTAATTGATCCATCAACTTTATGTGATGTTAGAAAAGAAGTTGAAACAGCATTAGGTCAAAATGAATTAATTTTAAAAAATCCAGCAATTTATGTTGGGGTTAAAAATGTAAATGATACTAATATAGAAATAGCAATTCAACTATGGGTAAAAAATGAAAATTATGAAAAAGCTTCAATGCAGGTAAATGAAGCACTTGCAAAGATATTTATAAAATAATTTTAGAATTTGAAATGAGATTTTTATCTTATTTCAAATTCTTTTTTTCACAATAAAACTTAAAACATAAGCAATCATAAAGCAAAAACAAGCAAGTAAAATTATACAAGCTCCGCTACTTAATTCATAAGCAATACTTAAAATTAATCCACCTAAGCAAAAAAATAGCGATAATAATACAGAAATAATCATCATAGATGAAAGCTTGGTGCAAAACATAGAAGAAATATAGCTAGGAATACAAAGCAAAGCTAGTATTAAAACCATTCCAACTACTCTTAAACTAATCACTATACAAATAGCGGCTGCAATTATTAGCATATAATAAATTAGATTTGCATTAACACCATTTGCCTTGCAAAACTCACTATCAACGCTAACTCCTATTAATTGTCTATAAAATACAAAAGCCATTATGATAAAAGCTATATCAGCACTTAACATAATATAAATATCACTTAATTCAACTGCCAAAATAGCTCCAAATAAATAGCTAAAAACTATGGAATTTGAATTAGGACTTAAATCGCTAAGCAATATCCCAACACTCATTCCAAAAGCCCATACTACACCAATTACAGCATCTTGGTTTTTGTAATTTCTTGATAAATATGCAATCAAAACAGCACAAGCAATAACAAAGGCTAAAGTGCTAAGCATAGTGCTAACTCCAAAATAAAGCGAAATCCCAAGCCCACCATAAGCTGCGTGAGAAATACCACCTACCATTGCTACAAGGCGATTTGTAAGAACAAGCGCTCCTATAATCCCACAAGCAATGCTCACTAAAACTGCTGCTAAAATTGCATTTTGAATAAAATTATAATTTAGATATTCCATAATTTTCCCATATATCAACTTCGCATAAATTATTTTTATGCGTTGCTAAGTGTAATAATTTGTTGCTATCAAGACCTTTTGTGATTTTGTGCAAATGTGCAGTCTTGCTAATATGAATTAATTTATTTGCATACGAAGAAATTAAAGCTATATCGTGGCAAACACAAATTATGCTAATTCCTTGATTATTAAGGCTTTTTAATAATTCAAACACTTCTATTTGTCCTTTTGCATCAATACTAGCAGTAGGCTCATCAAGTAATAATAATTCACAGCCACTAAGTATTGCTCTAGCTATTAAAACTCTTTGTTTTTGCCCGCCACTTAAACTTGCAAATCTTTTATTTGAATAATCTTTTAAGCCCAATTTTTCAAGTGCTAAAAGTGCATTTAATTTATCTTGTTTTGAATTAAAAAAGAATGAATTTCTTTTTAAAGTTCCCATCAAAACTACATCTAAAACATTGATAGGAAAACTAGGATTTATATTAGCAACTTGCGGGACATAACTTAATTTATTTGTGTTTATAATAATTTCGCCTTTACTTGGTTTTAACAAACCCAATAAAAGCTTTAAAGTTGTGCTTTTTCCACCGCCGTTTGCTCCTATAATTCCTACGAATTCATTTTTTTCTACATTAAAACTAATATTGCTTAAAATCTCTTCCGTATCGTAAGAAAAGCTTACATTTTTTACTTCAATCATCCAAAAAATCCTATAAATAATCCAACGCATATTACAAATACAAGGCTTAAAATCTCTATTTTTGAGTTAAATTTAAATCTTGTTATTATAAATGCGCTTAAAAATATAGCCAAACTCATACCTAATGCGATTAATAAAGCCGCTATAAAAGCTCTAGCACCTAAGCTACTTATAAAGCCAATTACTAAAATAAGTCCAGGACAAGGTAATAAACCTATGCTAAATGCTAAAAAATTATCAAGAACTTTTTCTTTATTTACTACATTTAAAATTCTATTCTCATTAGCCACACTAAAGCTTTTTATATTATTTGGTGTTTTTGCAATTTGTGAAATTTGTGGTTTTTTTAGTTTTAAATAAAGCAAAATAAGTGCTAAGAAACTTATTAAAAATCCTGAAATTTTATTAAGATTTAAAAGATTAAATAAAGAGAAAAAACTAGCAATTATAAAGGCATTTACTAAGTGAATAAAACCTACTTTTAGACTAAAAAATAATATTTTTTTCTTAGAGTTCATAAAATAAGCTGCGGTTATGCTTTTTCCGTGACTTGGTAATAAAGCGTGAAAAAAGCCATAAATTAGTGCGATAGGATATAAATATATGCTATTGTCTTTTAATAATTCAAGCATTTTGCTCTGTAATTTTGCTAATTTTTCTAATAAAATATCATAAAATGATTTTGAAATTCCTGTTTCAAATTCTTTTGATTTTTCTACTTTTTCATCTACTTTTTGAGCTATTTTTTCTATTACATTTGCTTTTTGAAATTCATAATAAACTGCATTTAGATTAATGTTTTCATTAATGCTAAAACCATCTACTTTATAGGTATTTTCTTTTATTTTAAAATTAAAAAACCCATCTAAATCCTCTACCGAAAACATTAAAACTCTATCAATTTTAGGACTAAAATCATAATCTATAAAGTATTCTAAAAAAAGCTCCTTATCAAAACTTACTTTAATATCTTTAACAATAAATTTGATTTTTTTGCTTTCTCCGAATGGCAAATCATAATATTTTAAAGTAGTCAAAAAATCTCTAGGTAGTAAATAATCAAGTAAAGCAGCACGAACGGCTACTAATTCTTTTTCATCTAAATTCTTGTCATTATTTAAATCATAGCCGTCTAATAGTGTTTGTGAAAAATTAGAAGAAAATTCCCATGAAATGGAATTTCCTTTAAAGCTAACATGAGCAGTTGGCGTATATAAAGCACATAAAGCACAAGCGTATATATTAATGCTTAGAACAATTATCGTTAATAATTTTCGCAAAGTTTAAAAGCTCCTTAGATAATTCATTAGAAAGTTGATTAATTTCTACTAATTTTAATCCACTTTCCTTGTGAATGGTTTTTGCCAATTTATCATTAAATTGCGGTGCTTTTAAAACAAGGCAAGCTTTTTTATCTTTTGCAATTTCTATGATTTTTGCTAATTCACTAGGTTTTATTTCTTTACCTTCAAATTCTAAAGTATATTCAACAAGATTATATCTTTTAGCAAAATATCCCCACGATGGATGAGCACTTATAAAACCTTTTACATTCACATTTTTCGTTAAATCATATATTTTTAAGTTTAATTCATCTAATTCTTTTTCATAATTTTTTAGATTTTCATCAATTGTTTTGCTTTCATTAGGAAAAGCTTCTTTTAAAGCATTAGCTGAATTTTGTGCAATTTGTTTTAATAAAATAGGGTCAGTCCAAATATGCACATCTAAGCCTGAATGCTCGTGTTGATGCTCGTGGTGATGGTGCTCTTCTTTATGATTTGAGCCTATGTGATGAATTAAGTCTTTTTTAATATCTTTTACGCTCATATTTTTAGGATAATAAGTTGGCCAATTATCCATTTCTTTTAGCAATTCTTCTTGACTAGAGTTGCCAAAAAATATATGAAAATGTTCTAAATCTTTTGTAGGAGCGATATTGTGGTCGCTAAATTGCACATATTTAAATTCTGCATCTTTATTGGTAGCTTCAAATAAATATCTAACACCTTTTTTACCTGATTCATAGGTTAGTATTTTGTATCCAATATATTTATAATTTGATTTTTTACTTATACCATTTTGTATAAATTCCATACTATCTTTTGTAATGATTATGCTTTCTACATCGGTTTTATAGCCATTTAGATAATATTCTTTATATTCTTGCTCAGTTTTATCTTTTTTTGCATTTGATTTTAATTTGTAATATTCATCTAAATCCCCATTTTTAGCGTAAGGATAAATTGATTTCCAATTACCAATCCAATCACTTAAATCTCTATTTTTTACATCATTATCATCAAAAATCCCATTATATATATCATCATTATGTTCGTGATGGTGCTCGTTTAATTCTTTATGAGAATAATTATTTTTTTGAATATTTTCATCAGTGTGAATTATTTTTATATTGGTATTTTCGGCAAGTCTTTTAAGCCATATATCTTCAATTTCAACCCCGATACCTAAAAATACTTTAGCCTTACTAAGCTCCATCATTTGCTTTGGTTTTGGCTCGTAAGTATGTGGGTCAGCTCCTGCTGGCATAAGAGTTGTAATATTTGCATTTGGTAATAGTTTTTTAACAATTTCAACTTGCGGTAATATGCTAACTCCTACATTATTAGCTAATAAATACACGCTAGCTAATGAACTTAATAATATCTTTTTCATTGCAATTCCTTTTCATAAATGTTTTAAAGTTGCAAGTGTAGTAAATTGTTGCTTAAATGCAACTTAGTTGCAAAAAATAAATTAGGTTTAAATTTTAATTTTTTTTGCTATTATTTACGAGATGAATTCAGTAAAATTATTAAAAAAGCACGATATCGGTATTACAGAACTTAGAATTTTATTATTAGATGAGCTTTTAGCTGCTAAAGAGCCTATGAGTTTTGATGAATTTAAAACTAAGGCAAATAAAACTACATTTTATAGGACGATGGAGCAGTTTCAAAAGGTTAAATTAGTAACTAAAATTGATTTAGATGGCAAGGGTTATTATCAAATAAATAAAGGTAATAATGCACTTTTTGTGTGTGATATTTGTCATCATACTAAAGATTTGGAGTTTCCAACAATTAATAATTTAAAAGTTAATTCTGTCTTGGTAAAAGGAGTTTGTGAGGAATGCAAGGACAATGATGAATAAGATTATATTTTTAATTGTATTTATTGTTTTTGCTTTTGCAGATGAGAATATATATAAACCTTTAACTAGCATACCTTATGATAAAAAATTAGCTGCCGTTGGTAAAAGATTATATTTTGATGTAAATTTAAGTCCTAATAAAGTATCTTGCAATACCTGTCATAATTTAAATCTTACTGGTAGTGGGACAAATAATTCTGGTATAAATTCTGATAATTTAACAAATCCACCAACAATTTTAAATATTGTATATTCTAATTTATTTTTTAAAGACGCAAATATTACTGATTTAAGAGAGCAAATTAAACAAACATTAAAAGATGATATGAATATTACGCCTGATGAATTTAATAGTTGGGTTAAGTTAAATGTAACATATCAAAGATGGTTTAATGAAATAGGATTAGCCGCTAATTATGATAATTTAGTAAGTGTTTTGGTAGAATTTGAAAAAGCCTTAATAACTCTTGATGCTCCTTTTGATTTGTATTTAAAAGGAGATAAAAATGCTATAAGTGATAATGCTAAAAGAGGACTTAAATTATTTAATTTTTATGGCTGCTCGTCGTGTCATAATGGTAGTAATTTTGGAAGTAATATAATTGCTGATATAAATACTAGCTTTTCAGAAGGCTGTAAATTAGAAGATAAAAAAGTAAAAGTGCCTACTTTAAGAAATATTACAATTACCCAACCATATACATATCAAGGAGCATTTAATAATTTAGAAGATATTGTTAGAGTTATGTCTGCTTGTCAATTAGGCATAGTTATGCCAGATAAAGATGTTGATGATATAATAGAATTTTTAAAAACACTTGAAGGAAAAAGACCTAAGATTTTGGAAGAGAAATGAATAGAGAATATAAAAATATAGAAATAAAAACATTTGTTCAAAAGATTTTACAGATTTTCATTGCTGCAATGATGGTTGGCATTTTTGTATGCACTGGAATATTTTTTACCAAACTTCATCAAATAGATATTAATTACGATATAAATAATCATATACACGAAATTATGTTAGATAATCAAGAATTAATGCTAAATATAGAAAGACCAAGTATTTATGCAAATTTTGAAAATAGTGGCAAGAAGTTAAGTGAGATTGATGTTAAAACTAATGAGTTAATTCAAATTCTTAAAAACAATAATCAGTTGAGTATGGCTGAAGAAGAAAAAATTAAAAGTAGTATAGAAAAATTAAAACAATATATAAAAGATTTTAATAGTTTATTAGGGACTAGCGGAAGTGATTTTAAAAGCTTTAATGTGCTTTATTCTCAATCAAAATTGGTTGATGTAAAACAAAATGTTTTAGAGTATATATTTGCTACTAAAATTAGCGTGAGTTCAATAAAAGGATATATTGAGTTTTTAGACTCATTAATAGAAAATAATACAAAACAAATTATTGATTATAAAACACAATTAATTGAATTAAAACAAAATTATGCAAAAACCAAATTAGATAAAGATAAAGAATATATAGAGCTTTTAGAAGATAAAATATCAACTATTGATGATGAAAAAACATATTTAATATTAAGTAGAAAATTATTAGATGGAGTGAAAAAACTTCACGAAGAAAAAAATGAAATTAAAAATTTCACAGATTTTGAAAATATTTTAACTCAATTAAAATTGCAAGTTTTAAGTAAAATTGAGCATTTAGAAAAGACAAATGACCAATTAGTTTTAGTTGGTGCAATTTTTGCAGTTTTATTAATATTTACTACTTTTATTATTTTTAAATATAGCCTAGATTTAACAAATGCTTTAAATATTTTATATAAAGCATTTTTAAATTCTCCAATTCAACAAGTTTTAATAAATACAAAAAATAAAAAGAATTTATATGCTGAATATGTAAATGATACTTTTACATTCAATGTTCATGCACCAACTGAACAAAGTGAAAGTATAAGAAAAGCACAAGCGGTGAATTTTTATGATTCGTTAGATGGGATTATTGATTTAAGTGATAGTGCTAAGGGGTTTGATTATGGAACTTTAATTCAAGAAAGTCATAGCAAAATCCAAGCTTATAATGAAAATGATATTACAAGTAGAAAAGAAACTAGATTTTTCTCTGTATTTAGAAAAAATTTAGGTGATAATATTGAGCTGATTAATAAAGTTGATGTAACTAAAAAAATCTTACAAATTAAAGATTATAAAACCAAGCTTGATAATATGCAAAAGAAATTAGATACAGATAGCTTAACAGGTTTATTATCTTTACAAGCTTTACAAGATAGGGAATTAAAAGACGATAAAGCTAATAAAAATAATATTTTCTTATATTTAAAAATTGATAATTTCAATGATTTAAGGCTGAATTATTCAACTATTATGATTGATGAGATTATAAAAGTTTTTGCAAATTCTTTAAAAAATGCTTTAAATGTGAAAAATAACGATGAGGTATTAAAAAGCACTAGTATTTATCATTTGCAACTAGATGAGTTTTGTATAGTTTATAAAAACCACGAAGAAGCTATGGCAGCAGCTGATTTGATACAAAATCATTTTAAAACCCAAACAATGAACTCTACACGGGGCAAAAAAAATAAATTTGAGTTAAAAATAAATTCTGGTATGGAACTTAAAGACTTAGAATTAAATATCGGAATTTCAAGTGAGCGTGATATTAGAAAGTCAAATCAAGAGATTATTAATAGACTTGCACAAGCAATCTTAGCAAGTTATGAGACTATTAAAACAAAAGAGCCTTATTGTGTTTATAAAGAAGGTTTAAGTATAGAAAAACAACACGCAGAGCAACAAAGAGTAGTAGGTCAGATAAGATATGCTTTAGAAAATGATAAAATATTTGTGGTTTGTCAAGGTGTGCATAATTCTATTACAAAAGAAGTTTCTTATTATGAAGTATTAGTTAGGTTAAGAGATGAACATAATAATATAGTATCACCGGGACTTTTCTTAGATGTAGCAAGAAAAGTGGGTCTTTATAAAGATATTCAAGAAGTAGTAATTAATAAGGTTTTTGATTTGATAGAGCAATATCCTAATGCGAATTTTAGTATAAACCTAGCTAACTCTGATATTATCAATAAAGAAACTAGAGATGTATTTGAAGGTAGATTAGAAAAATGCTCTCGCCCAGAAGCTTTATGTGTTGAGATATTAGAAAGCGAAAGTATTGATAAATACGATGATTTATCAAATTTCTTAAAATCAATTTCGTTTAGGGGTTGTAAGATAGCAATAGATGATTTTGGTAGTGGATATTCAAATTTTTATAGATTATTAAAAATTAAGTTTGATTATTTAAAAATTGATGGCTCAATTATTGAAAGTTTAGTAATTGATAATAATGCTAGAACCGTTCTTGAAACTCTAGTAGGATTTGCTCATAAGCAAGGTTATGAAGTTGTGGCTGAGTTTGTAAAAAATCAAGAAATTTTAAAAATAGTTCAAGATTATGGAATAGAAAAAGCTCAAGGGTATGAGCTAAGCAAACCTGAAGAACCACATAATATTTTTATTTAGAATTTAAAATAGGAATTTGAAAATCTATTAATATATAAAAAGGAGCAATAATGAGAAGTGATACTATTAAAAAAGGTTATACAAAAGCACCAAGTAGGTCATTATTAAGAGCCGTTGGGCTAAAAGATGAAGATTTTGCAAAGCCATTTATTGGGGTTTGTAATAGTTTTATAGAGATTATTCCAGGGCATTTTTATCTAAACAAATATGCTGAAATTATCAAAGATGAAATACGCAAAAACGGCTGTGTGCCATTTGAGTTTAACTGCATTGGTGTTGATGATGGTATTGCTATGGGACATAGTGGAATGCTTTATTCGTTGCCAAGTCGTGAATTAATAGCAAGTAGTGTTGAGACGGTTATGAACGCACATAGCCTAGATGCAATGATAGCTATTCCAAACTGCGATAAAATTACTCCAGGTATGATTATGGGGGCTTTAAGAGTGAATGTGCCTACTATTTTTGTAAGTGGTGGAGCGATGGCTGCAGGTAAGCTTAAAGATGGTTCTCAAATTGATTTAAATACAGCGTTTGAAGCGGTTGGCGAATACGAAGTTGGTAAAATTGATGAAGCGAAATTAAAAGAAATTGAATGTGCCGCATGTCCTGGAGCTGGAAGTTGCAGTGGAATGTTTACTGCAAATTCAATGAATTCTTTAATGGAAAGCCTTGGTATTGCACTTAAAGGAAATGGAACTATTTTAGCTTTAACTTCTGAAAGAGAAGAATTATTAAGAAGTGCTGCAAGAAGAATTTGTGAGATTGCAAAGAGCGAAGAGCTAAGCGAAAAATACAAAATTAGAAATATTTTAAATAATAAGAGTTTAAAAAATGCTCTTGTTTGTGATATGGCAATGGGTGGTAGCACGAATACAATTTTACACACTTTAGCAATTGCAAAAGAAGCTTATGCTTATGAGATTGATTTAAAATTAATGCACGAAATCGCTCAAGATACACCACATATAGCTAAGGTTAGCCCAAGTCTGCCAGGAACTCATATGCAAGATGTAGGAAGTAGTGGTGGAATATATGCAATAATGAATGAAGTTAGCAAAAAAAGTAAATTCTTTAGCAAAGATGCACTTACTATTAGTGGAGATAGCATAGGAGAACTGATTAAAGATAGTAATCCTGATGGAAAGGCTATAAAAACTTTAAATAATCCATACTCTGAGCGTGGTGGATTATGCGTATTATTTGGCAATATCGCAAGAGAAGGTGCGGTAATAAAGGTAGCCGGTATCGTTGGTGATAAGGTTTTCCGTGGTAAATGTGTTTGCTTTAATTCTCAAGATGAAGCAATAGCAGGGATTAGCAGTGGAAAAGTGGTTGCTGGAGATTGTGTAGTAATTCGCTATGAAGGTCCAAAAGGTGGTCCTGGAATGCAAGAAATGTTAAGCCCAACAAGTCTTATTATGGGTAGGGGCTTAGGTGCGTCTGTTGCATTGCTTACTGATGGTAGATTTAGCGGGGCGACTCGTGGTTTTAGTGTAGGGCATTGCTCACCTGAAGCTGCTGAAGGTGGCGAAATAGGGCTTATTAAAGATGGAGATTTAATAGAAATTGACACTATTAAATGCACTATAAATCTATTAATTGATGATGAAGAAATGGCTAGAAGAAGAGCAGAATTTAAGCCTATTAAAAAAGAGCTTAATTCAAGATGGCTTAGAATGTATCAAAAGCTAGTTAGTAATGCTAGTAGTGGCGGTGTTTTAGACCTTGATGGTTTGAATGAAATTAAATAATTTTTAGGGATTTCTTAAGGAAATTCCTAGTTTTATATTTGAAATTTTTGTAGAATTTGAAATTGCTTTTTTACTTTAAATAAATTAATAAAAATCTCTTATTTTATTAGACTTGGTACGGAAAACCTAGAAAATCAAGTACAAAAAGGTGCAATTGATTTAGATATAGCTAGACAAACTAAAGATGATAAAATCGCACAAGAGCAAATAAAAACTGCAAACGATATGGAAACCCTAAAGCAAAATCAATTCGCTACAAAAACACAACCTGAAAATTTAAAATGCAACAACAAAGCCATAAAGCAAATATAAACAATATTTATTCAACGATAGCCGAGCGTAAGCAAAATATGTTCTTTAAAGACCAAGTTTATAAAGAACAAGAAGAAGCTAAAAAAGTAATGAGTGATTTTAATGAGTTTTCACTCAAGTTTCCTAACTTAAAAGGAGATGATTTAAAGAATGCTTATTTTAAAAACTTAGATTATAAGATGATATCATCTTTTAATGACCCACTAGCTGATAATACTACTCAAATAGCAAACGCTCAAAAATATTTAGATATGAAAACCCAAGCTACGAAACATTTAGGTTATGTATCTTCAGGCTATAATGCAATAGAAAGTAATTTTAACCCTATTCCTAAAGGTAGTGGTAATGGTGCAAATAGCGTGAGAAATAATGGCGTTTCTAATGTAGATTTAGCTATGTTTAATAAAGCACAAGAGCAAAATAAAGCTATAGAGCAGGAGTTTCTAAATAATGCAAGTAAGATAAAACAATTAGCCACTAGTTTAACAACTGCCGCATCAAACCTAGAAGACCCAGAAATAATTAGGCAAGAATTAGCAAAGCTACAAGAAAGACAAAAAGAACTAGAAAATATAAAAAATCAAAATAAAGCTTATATTAATAGCAATACTTCAGGTATTTATACTATGCTTAAGGATACTTTAGCAAGACAAGGATTTTCTAAACCTGAAGAAGAAATACAAGAAATACAAGATTTATTATTGTTATCTAAAGGCTTAAATGATATATATGATGTATTAGAAAATGGCAAAGGTAAGGATTTTAATGTAGGCTATACAGGTAATATTGGTAGATTTTTTACTAGAGTTGGTGGTAATTCTCATCCTGTAGACTTGCTAGAAAATAGAACAAAAACATTTATGAAGATATATCAAAATTCAGGCACTAAGCTAAAATCACAATATGAAGATATAAGGTCAGTATTCCCTGATTATACAGGTTTTTGGCAAAGTAAAGGCAAAGTAGCAAGTGATTTAAGAGATATTGAAGAGAGTATAAGAAATCAAATAAATAATAAATTATCAGCTTATAATAATGAGAGTAAAGAATTAATTAAGTCTTTAGTGGATAATATCTATACGAGTAAATATTCACTAAAGGCAACACAATAATGAAAAAAATATTAATTATTATAATGAGCCTTGTATATTCACAAGGCTTACAAATTAATCTAAGCGATGAAGAACTAATAAAGCAATTACCACAAGAATGGCACAATGATTATAAAATTAAAACAATTGAAAATTATAAAAAGTATGGCAAAGCAAATCAGAGCATAAAAGACTATTCAGAAAAAGTTGTTAATAATCTTCAAGCTATAAAAATACCTTTAAGTGAAAGTAATATAAAAAAATATTTTAATACCACTAAAGGTTATACACCTTTTACAAGTGATTATATAGATAAAGAAATGGAAAGGCATAAATTATTATCTAAAGCTAGTGAAGAGTATTTTAAATATGTAGATGAAGTAGCACCTACAGGAGAAAGAATATTAAGTGAAGATGAATGGATAGAAAAAAGAGCTTATAAGTTAGAGAATTTAGGTTCAAAATTGCAAAGTTATTATACAATGCTTAATGCGATAGATACGAAACAAAGCTATGAAAAAAATGCAAAAGAGCTAGGGCTTGAACTAACAAAAGAAAGTTTTATAAATACAATGCTATCATCTCATTTTAATGAATATGAATTAAGTAAAAATAACGATAATGAAACAATAGTAAAGGATAAAATACTTAATATTAATAAAAATGTAGGCGATATAGAAAGCTTTAATTACTACACCCTAAAGGCATTTATTCTAAACTATCTAGTAAGTTTTTTAGGATTAATCACAGGTATAATTCTATGCATAAAATATAAGGATAAGACATTAGTATATATAAGTCCGTTTGTATTATTAGCTTTAGGTTTAGTGATTGATTATTTTGTAATCGGAATAAAATTACTTAAATATGTATAAACCCTAGCAAAACACGGCTAATTTGCTAGGGTTAGGTGAATTGCTTTAAGCTTAGGCTAAGCCGTGCTTTACTATAATTTAGTTAGTTTGAAAAAATAAATGGTTTTACTAGAACTTTTTTAAAGTTCTTAGTAAAGCTATGATTAAAACGATTAAAATAATTGTTTCTCCCATATTACCACCTTTCCACCCTAACAAGCCTAAGGCAAAAAGCAAATCATATTATAAATTAATTTTTATTAAAAACATTTTAAATAATTATTTAAATTAAATAATTTTAAAACTATATTAATTTATAATTTTCATAAAACTACTTAAAATCTTGATTTAAATTATTTTAGGATAATTTTTGTATGATTAACATTTCTATTAACTTTTAACATTTATAATTTTTTAACAAATAAAAATTATTAATAAGGAGACAAATTATGTTAGTTACAAAAAAAGCACCAGATTTTACAGCTCCAGCTGTATTAGGAAACAATACAATAGATAACAATTTTAATCTATACAAAAATATGGGTAAAAAAGGAACAGTAGTATTCTTTTATCCAAAAGATTTTACATTCGTATGTCCAAGTGAAATTATCGCATTTGATAAAAGATTTAAAGATTTCCAAGATAGAGGAATTAATGTAATCGGAATTAGCGGTGATAACGAATTCTGCCATTTTGCTTGGAAAAACACTCCAGTGAATCAAGGTGGTATTGGCAATGTACAATTTCCTTTAGTAGCAGACCTTACAAAAGAAATCGCTCGTGGTTTTGATGTATTATTTGATGAAGCAGTAGCTTTAAGAGGTTCATTCTTATTAGATGCTGATGGCACAGTTCGCCACGCAGTAATTAATGACCTACCATTAGGAAGAAATATTGATGAAATGATTAGAATGGTAGATACAATGCTATTTACAAATGAGCATGGTGAAGTATGTCCAGCAGGCTGGCATAAAGGCGAAAAAGGTATGAAAGCTGATCCAAAAGGTGTTGCTGATTACCTAGCTAACAATAGCGAAAAACTATAATTTAAAGGCTAGGATTTTCCTAGCCTACTTAAAATTAAATAATTTTTTAAATATTGATTTTTTCACTTCTGTTTTCTTACTTATAAAATTTACTTTTATATTATTTATATTATTTGGTATAAAGTCTTTGTTGATTTTGTGATTATTTATATAAAAATATTTTTTGCTAATATTATTTGCGAATGGAATTTCGTTAAAAGATACATTGCCATCTCCAAGTGCTTTAAAAATCTCATCTTTTCTACTTTTTCTAAAATCATAAAACCTAAAGCCTTGCTTAATGCAGTTTAAATAAAATTCCACTTCTTTATCTATATCAAAATCTAACTCATTTGGGCTAAAAATACTATGATTTTTGGGTTTGAAATTATATAAAAACTCACAATTTTGATTAAATATTTTTATAAAATCTTGAGTGTATATAAATCTTAAAAATCTAGTTTTTTTACCCTTGAAATATCTTAAATCAGATTTTAAAAATCCGTTTGCAATAATTTTTGCATTTTTTGGAAAATTTATATTTTTTAAAAATGATAAATTTTCAATGAAAATATAATCAAAATATTTCAATTTTTTAACTTGTAAAATCGCTAAATCATTAAAAATATCTATGTGATAAATATTTTTATTTAAGCCTTTTGTATCAGTATTACAAATATATAAAACTAGATTATTTTTGCTTAGATTATTTGCTAATTCTTTTAAAAGAATTTCAATTTCGCTATTTTTAGAATATATATAAAATCCATCAAAATTCTGTGAAAACACATTATTAAGTGATGGATTTTTAAACATTTTAAAGCTTTAAAACGCCTTCTTCAATTAAAGAAATTGAGTGCGGCTCAACCACTCTTGTATGCACTTCTTCTCCATTTTTTAAAAAAAGTATCGTAGGAATATGGCGAATACCCAAATCAGCTCTTATATTTTCATCTTTATCAACATTTACATGGTAAAAATTTATATTAGTATATTTTTGACTAAGCTCTACCAAAAACGGCTCAGCAATCTTACAATCCCTACACCAAGGTGCTCCAAAAGCTATAACACAAGTTGCATTATCTTTAATATTTAAATATTCTTGATAATTAATCTCTTTCATTGTTTAAATCCTTATATTCATCTTTATTTAATGTTTTTAACTCGCTATCAGTCGCAATCGCTGCAATCATAGCACCATTTACATTGCTCATAGTTCTTACCATATCTATAATAGGGTCAATTGCAAAAATTACACCTAGTAAATAAAACTTATCCCCAAGTCCAAGCCCTGTAATCATAATAGAAGCTGCTACAATTGAAATTCCAGGAATTCCTGCGATGCTTAAAGACCCAACAATAGTAATTATGATAATTAAAACCGCACTAGATAAATCAATGCTAAGCCCTGCACTATGCATAATAAATGCAGCCACAAGCCCTACATAATACCCAGCACAGCCACTCATTCCTATAGTAGCACCTAGCCCTGCTACGAAGTTTGCATTGTTTTCACTAACGCCTAATTTAGTATGAAGTGTACGAATGGTAATCGGTAAAACACCCGCTGAACTTCTTGAAGTAAAAGCTAATAATAGCACTTCAAACGCTTTTTTATAATACACCATAGGAGATAAGCCGTGAAATGCTAAAATGATAGAAAATACAACAATCATTAAAATTCCACTTGCATAAGTTAATATTATAAATAACCCAGCTTCTTTCATAGCTGCAACTCCATTTGCTATTAGCACATTTGCAATCATTGCGACAACAGCATAAGGCATTAGTTGGATTATATTTGTAATTACATTCATAATAATTTTGTTTATAAAAATTACTAGGTTTTTATAGGTGCTAAATATTTCTTTATTTTCTTCTTTTGTGCCTATTTTTCTTGCACCAAGAGTGAATAAAAATGCTACTAAAATTACTCCTAAAATATTATTATTTGCAAAAGAATCTATGATATTATTTGGCATTAAACCTAATAAAATTGAGCTTAGGGTTCTAGCTTCTTTTATAGTTTTTGAAGTTTGCACTACAACATCGCTTCCTAGATTAAATATTACACCTAAACTAAGACCTATAGCACTTGCAATTGCAGTAGTTATTAAAAGCCAAAAAATACTTCTACTAAGAATTGATGAAATTTTTACTCCACCTTCAAGCTTTAATAAAGATGATGAAATTCCAAAAAACACAATAGGAACTATCATAAGTTTTAATAAGCTAATAAAAATACTTACAACGAAAGAATACCAAATTCTAGTTTGCTCAAGCCATAAAACTTCTTTAGAATTTGCAGGAAAATTTGCCAAATATTGAGCTAATACACCCAAAATAACACCTAAAAATAGTGCCAATGTCATTCTTTTTGCAAAACTTATAGTATATGCTAAACGATTTAGCCAAAAGCATAATATTAGATAAACTAATACAAAAGTAATTGATAAAGGCTCTGAAAGTGTAAAAAAGTTAATGAAAAAATCTTTCATAATTCTCCTTTAATATTTTTTTTTAAGAGATAGATTTTATCCTAAATAAATTAAGAAATAAAAATATTAAAGGAGAGAACTATTGTTTAAATTTTTAAAAGAAAGGGAAATGGCGCGGCGGACGGGGCTCGAACCCGCGACCTCCGGCGTGACAGGCCGATATTCTAACCAGCTGAACTACCGCCGCAACCTAGTTTAAGAAATGGTGGTCGCTATAAGACTCGAACTTATGACATCCACCTTGTAAGGGTGGCGCTCTACCAACTGAGCTAAGCGACCAAGATTGATGGTGTCCTGTGCTGGATTCGAACCAGCGGCCCCCTCATTAAAAGTGAGATGCTCTACCTGCTGAGCTAACAAGACATTAAAATATTTGTGAAAGGTTGAATAATACAAAAAAAATTTTTAATTGTCAAGAAAAATCTAAAAAATTATATTTTAATTCAAGAATTTGGCATAAAAAATAAAAAGAATTTAAATTCCGATAATTTAAAATAAAATATATTATAATTTTATAATTTAATTAAAATTTTTAAGTATAATTTAATTAAATACTTTGAAAGTATTGAAATTGAAGGAGTATTAATGCAAAGAAGGGAATTTTTAAAAGGCTCTGCATTTTTAGGTTCATTAGCCTGTATTAATCCAGTTTTGAGTGCTAATGCCTTAACACACGGGGATAAAAAAAGTGTTTTTTCGGTTTGCGAGATGTGTTCTACTCGCTGTCCTATTGAAATAAGCGTTAAAGATAATAAAGGTGTATTTATTAATGGTAATCCAAAATTTAGTGCAAATAAAACAAGCGTATGTGCAAGGGGTGGAGCAGGAATTAATCAATTATATGATAAAAACCGCCTTATTAAGCCTTTAATTCGTGTAGGTAAGCGTGGGGAAAACAAATGGCGTGAAGCTAGTTGGGATGAAGCTTTAAACCTAGTTGCAACAAAGTTAAATGAAATAAAAGAAAAGCACGGAGCAAAAAGCGTAATATTTACAAGCAAAGCCGGAGAATCTCACACTCATATGAGTAATTTTGCCTATGCTTACGGCAGTCCTAATATATTTTCACATTATTCAAGCTGTCCGATTACTTATAATATGGTTTTAGAGCATACTTATGGTGGCGGCTTATCAAGAGATTTTGCTAATGCAAAATATATTGTAAATTTCGGACATAATTTATTTGAAGGTATAGTGATAAGTGATGCTAAAAAACTAGCTAAATTTGCAGCTGCAAGTGATACAAAGCTACTTGTCCTTGAGCCTAGATTTAGCGTAGTTGCTGCTAAGGCTGATGAGTGGCTACCTATTAAGCCAGGAACTGATGTGGCGTTTTTAATGGCATTAATTCATATTTGGCTAAGAGATGAAAAATATGATAAAGAATTTGTAAATGAATATTGCATAGGACTTGATGAACTTAAAGCTAGTGTAAAAGATACAAGCCCTAAATGGCAAGAAAGTATCACTGGAATTAGTGCTGATACTATTGAGCGAATTGCTGATGAAATCTATAAAGCTGCTCCTAAAGTAGTAATTGATTGGGGACATAAAACCACTACTACTTATGCAGAATATCAACGCACAAGAGCTATTGCAATAGCAAACGCTTTAATGGGAAATTACGAGAAAAAAGGTGGCATTCACACTAGCAAAAATACAAATACTTTAAACAAAATCATAGGCGAAGATATTTTCCCTACTCTTGATAATCCTAGCAATGTTTTTAAGGTTCCTAACACTCCTAGAATTGATGGTGCAGGTGAAGATGGAAGTAAAAACTATTTTGTATCTAGAAAACACGGAGTTTTAATGGATATTGCCCCTGCAATACTTAGCAAAAAGCCATATCCTATTAAAGCTTGGGTAAATACTAGGTTTAATCACTTAGTAAATGTAGCAAATGTAAATGAGAGTTTAAAGGCTATAAATGAGTTAGATTTTATAGTAAGTATTGATATATATTTAAATGATTTTAGCAATTTAGCTGATGTGGTATTACCAGAAAGCTCATATTTAGAGCGAGATGAGAGCATTGCAACTATAGGAAATGGCTATTATATGAGAAATAAAGCCGTAGAAGTTATAGGCGATACAAAAAGTGGTTTTGATATTTTTAGAAAACTAGCAAGTATGATGAAAATTGATGAGCTTTATACTTATACAACAATAGATGAGTATAGAATGCAACAAGCTAAAGGCAATGTAGATTTACTAGCAAATCTTAAAAAAGATGGCATAGTAACTTATAAAGTCCCTAGTCTTTATTTAAGAGAGCCAAAAACTATAAAAGAATTTGCTAAAACTTATCCACAAATTAAAGATAAAATTAATAGTAACGGCGAACTTAGTTCGCTAATTAGTTTTAAGACACCTAGTAAAAAAATAGAGCTTTTCATAGAAAAAGTTGAAAACTTATTCCCAACTCACGGCTGTTTAAATACAACTGATTATGATGTATTTAAAAATCATGAATTTTGTCTAACGAGTGGCAAAACTCCAATTCATACAAACGCTCATACTCAAAATATCCCAATTTTAAATGAATTAATGAGTGAAAGTCCTGTGTGGATAAATGAAACTAAGGCTAAAGAATTAGGCTTTAAAGATGGCGATTTAGTATATTTAGAAAATGAATTTGGCAAAATCCAAGTAAAACTTATGCTAACTCAAGGAATTCGTCCTGATACATTGTTTATTTATCACGGATTTGGTCGTAATACTCCAGCACTTAAAAACATTCACGAAATAGGTGCAAATGATAGCATAGTGCTAGGTTCAAGAAGTGGTTATGTTTGTAGCACAATGGTTACAAATATAGGCGTAGATATTAAAAGGGCTTAAAGATGAAAAAGTTTGTAATGATTCACGATGAAAATTTATGTATAGGTTGCGAGGCTTGTAGTGTAGCTTGTAAAAACGAAAATCAAATTCCAAGTGGGGTTTTTAGAGTGCAAGTTCATGCGAAAATGAAGGGAGTTTTTCCAAATCTTCAAACAGATTTTACAAGGGCAAGTTGTGTAATGTGTGAAGATAGCCCGTGTGTAAGCGTATGTCCTACGGGAGCTAGTTTTAAACTAGCAAATGGAATAACATTAATTGATGAAAATTTATGCGTATCTTGCAAATACTGCATATTAGCCTGTCCTTATAATGCAAGATTTCTTAATCCTATCACAAAAGCAATTGATAAATGCACTTTTTGCTATCCAAATAGAGTAAGCGATGGTTTAACCCCTGCTTGTGTTAGCGTATGTCCTACTGATGCACTAATTTTTGGGGATATAAATGATAGCAATTCAGAAGTTAATAAAGTCTTAGCAAGTAAAAGCGTTGAATATCCTAAAGCTCATTTAGGCACTAAACCAAAACTAGGTTTTATAAAAAATACAAAAGGAGGACGCTATGAATAATATGGCAGGGAGTTTAATGCAATATAGTGAGATTTATTGGCCTTGGCCTATTGCACTATATTTGTTTTTAGCAGGGCTTAGTGCTGGGTGTTTGATGGTTTCATTAATAGTAAAATTTAATAGATTTACACATAATACTAATAGTATTTGGGACGCAACGATTAAAGCAGGAGCGTTAATTTCTCCACTTGCTATTAGCTTGGGGCTTTTGCTTTTAATAATTGATTTAGGCAAACCGCTTACATTTTATTTATTGCTAATAAAATACAATTTTACTTCGGTTATGACTTTAGGTGTTTTATTTTTATTAGTTTATACACCTTTAGCATTTTTATACGCATTAATTATTTTTGAGCGTGAAATAGGGCTTTATTTTAGGTTCTTAATTCCTATTACAAATTCCATAAGAAAAATGGCTAATTTTGCAAAGATGATTGAATATGTATTGTTTTTCTTAGCTTTATGTGTTGGTGCTTATACGGGATTTTTATTAAGTGCGATTTCTAAAATCCCTTTATGGAATACTCCTATTTTACCATTGCTTTTTGTGGTTTCTGCGTTTTCTTGTGGAATAGCTGCAAATATACTTGTGGGAATTTTATTTTTTAAAGCTCATTTAAATAAAGAAAACATAAAGTATTTATTAGTTTTAGATTTAAGAGCAATAATGCTTGAAATTCCTATCTTGCTTTTACTTTTTGTAGGAATGTATTATAGTGGGGGCGAGAGTTTAATATCGCTTAAGGCTATTTTTTCTCATGAGTTTTATTCAAAATTATTTTGGTTTGGAGTGTTAGGAACGGGGCTTGTTTTACCTATTTTAATAGCCCTAACTGCACTTAAAAACCACGCCTATAAACCTGCATTCATAATAATAAACTCTCTTGCTGTGCTAATTGGCGTAATAATGTTAAGATTTTTTATCGTTTATGCAGGGCAAGTTTGCATTAGCTAAAGGTTTTTCCTTTAGCTAAGCTATTATTTAACGCTATAAGTTACAAAGCCTTTATTTGTATATACGCTAAATTCCACAACATCAGAACAATCAAATATGCCAAATTGTTTAGTTTCACCAA
Source organism: Campylobacter sp. RM9334 (assembly GCF_020138145.1). Taxonomy (NCBI): domain Bacteria; kingdom Pseudomonadati; phylum Campylobacterota; class Epsilonproteobacteria; order Campylobacterales; family Campylobacteraceae; genus Campylobacter; species Campylobacter sp. RM9334. The sequence continues at coordinate 42,851 of NZ_JACGAX010000004.1, read as the reverse complement.
ATTTCATTGGCACTTTATAATCATAATAATATTTCCCATTGTATTTTTCTTTAGCAACTTGTTTTGCTTTTTCACAATTTTCAATATATTTTTTATTTTCTGTTTTTTCTACTCTTTCATTTATGTTTTTATAATCTTCGCTTGTATCATCTAAATCGTATTTGTACTCATAACTACAATCTTCTTTACTTAGTTCTGCCCATTTAATTAATTTTTCGCAATAATCAATCCAATTTTTATTTAATATTCCAGCATTACATACTTTTGGTGGAGTTTCATCAGATATTAAGTTATCGCTTAAATTGTATCCATCATGTTCTTTATTCCAATCTCTTACTTCACAAGCACCACGATTTGCTGTAATTTTTTTAATTTCAATATCATCTTTAGTTGTTAGACTTAAAATGTGTCTTATCGTAATATATTTACCGAATCCTTTTGTTTCAGTTTCAATATCAAACTTAAACACATCTTGACTTAATTCTTTTTTTTCATCAGAACAAGCACTCATAAATAATGCCACGCTACAAAACAAACTAGCTGTTAATAATTTTTTCATTTATTCTCCTTAAATATTTTAAAAATCAGTATAATACCCCCCCCCATTCTTAATCTTTACTTAATTTGTATTGGCTACATATAATTTATTTAGCTAAGCTAATTGTTTAATGAGTGTTTTTATACTATTTGCTGAATATTTTTTAAGGAGAATTTATGAATAAGTTAATTTTAAGTGTTGCTTTAGCTTCATCGCTTTTTGCTGCTACATCGTGTGATAAGGTTTTAAATAAACTTGATGAGCAAATCACAAAAGTTCAAAATCAAAAAAAGGCAAATCCAGAAAGGTTAGAATATTTAAAAACACAAAAACAAGAAATCAGCAAAAATTGTGTAGATGGTAAAATAGATAGTGAAAAATTAAAAACCATCAAAGCTGAAACTAAATATGATTACGAGAGTAAAAAATTAGAAAAAAGCCAAGCAAAACTAAATGCTAAAAAAGAAAAAGTTGAAGATAAATACAAAGATGATTTAGAAAAAATCAAAGCTAAAAAAGATAAAGAAGCTAAAAAATTAGCTGATAAAGAAGAAAAAGAATTAAAAAATAAAGCTAAAAAAGAAGCTAAAGAATTAGAAAATAAAGTTGATGATAAAGTAGAAAAAGTTGAAAAAGAGCATAAAAAATCAGAAAAAAAGCTTAAAAAACTTGAAGAAAAACTAAAAGAACAAACAAATAATTAAAACTTTCCCTAAATACTATTAAGTATTTAGGTTTTAACTAACTATTGTAAAAACACTAATTGCCAAGCCAAACAATTAAAATAGCTAATTAGAATATTTTGCAGTTGATTAGGCAAGGCAGATTATTAAAATAATTTGTTTTTTATAAGATTTTGCTATGTATTGATTAAATATCTTATCGTTTTCTTGCTTTTAAGTCTTTTTAATACTATTAAATCTATCTATGTAGTTTTTATAATTTAAACTCACTAATTAGCTCAATATTTCTTAGAATATTACAAATTTATTAGCAAAATAATTTAGCCTAATTTCCTTAATTTTGCTATGAAAAAGCCTGAATGAGTATTGGTTGGCTTTATGCGATAAGTTTTAGCAAGTCTAATATCGCTATATTTTTCATCGTAATTACTTAGTCCTTGCAAATATTCGCAAGGCAAATCAATTTCTAAAAGTTCTATATTAAATTTAGAATTAAGCGCATTATAAATCACTGCTTCGTTTTCATAAAAATTATGCGTGCAAGTGCTATAAACTAGCTCCCCACCTATTTGTAAAGCTGTTAGGGCAGAGTTTAAAAGCTTTTTTTGAGTAGTGGCAATTTGCTTTATTTCTTTTTGGCTTTTTGTGATAGAAAAATCGTGCATAAATGTGCTACAAGGAGCATCAAGCAATATTTTGCTAAATCGCTCGGGCGTTTTACGACCTATCAAAACGCCATCGTGATTATAGGTTTTTGCCTTTACGCCGTAGTTTGCTAGGATTGTTTTAAGCTTATGAAATCTTTTGCTATTTAGCTCATTTGAGCTTAGATTTTCACAATTGTCGCTAAAATTAGCTAGATTTATACTCTTACCCCCTGGAGCAGCACACATATCCAAAATAATATCGCTTGAGCTAACATTTAAAGCCTTAGCGCATAAATAGCTTGAATAATCTTGTATATAAATACCGCCATTTATTGCTAAATCGTGAGTTGAAATTCTTATTTTAAATTCTTGATTAAAAATATAAAAATTATTATCTATTTTTGTAGGTTCGTAAGTGCTAAATGCGCTTAAAAACTTTTCTTCATCGCATTTGATAGAGTTTATAAATACTCCGAAATACTCCAAATCAATTGGCTTTTTAAAGCCATAAATCTCGTTAAAATGCTCGGTATGATTAAATATCATTAATATCCTTGTTCGTTTAATACTTTATAATTATTACAACCATCTTGATGTCCTAATTCACAAGCTTTTTTAAAATAATCTTTAGCTTGTTTTTCATCTTGTTTTACGCTTTGTCCGTTGTAATACAAAATCCCCAAATTAAAACAACCTCTATCATCATTACCATTACAACCTTTGGTATAAAATTCTTTTGCTTTAGAATAATCTTGCTTTACTCCTAATCCTTCATAATATAAAAACCCTAAATTAGTGCAACTTGGAATATTTCCACCATCACAAGCTTTGATAAAAAGCTCTCTTGCTTTAGAATAATCTTGTTTTACACCTTGTCCGTTTTCATACAAAATCCCCAAATTAAAACAACCCATAGTTTTCCCACTATCACAAGCTTTGATAAAAAGCTCTCTTGCTTTAGAATAATCTTGTTTTACACCTTTTCCGTTTTTATATAAAATTCCTAAGTTAGTACAACCATTAACATCCCCACCATCACACATTTTATGCCATAATTCTTGTGCTTTTACATAATCTTGTTTGCCATAATATTCTAATCCTAATTTAAAACAAGCTTGAAAATCTCCATTATTACACTTACTCTCAAGCTCATTCGCACCTAAAATACCAGCACCTAAAAGCACTAAAAATAATAATTTTTTCATTTTACTTCCTTAAAATTTCTTATTATTAATATCCTTGCTCGTTTAATTTTCTATACCAATAACAACTATTCTGACCGCCTAAATCACAAGCTTTGCCAAAATATTCCTTAGCCTTTGTTTTATCTTGTTTTACACCTTTGCCTTTATAATACAAACTGCCTAAATTAAAACAACCATTAGGTAACCCATTTTCACAGGCTTTAGTAAAAAGCTCTTTTGCCTTAATAGGATCTTGTTTTACTCCATACCCACTGCTATATAAAACACCTAAATTATAACAACCAACACTTTCTCCACCATCACAAGATTTAGTATAAAATTCGCTTGCCTTTAAATAATCTTCGCTTGTTCTAATCACCCCTTTGCTATATAATAATCCTAAACCATAACAACCTTCAGTAAATTCATCATTACAAGCTTTAGTAAAAAGCTCTTTTGCTTTATCATTATCTTGCTTTACACCATTTCCGTTAGCATATAAATTTCCTAAATTAACACAGCCAACAACACTTCCTGCATCACAAGCTTTGGTAAATAACTCTTTTGCTTTTATATAATCTTGTCTTACTCCAAACCCTTCACTATATAACAACCCTAGATCAGAGCAAGTCGTAGCATCTTCATCACAAGCCTTAATAAAATATTCTTTTGCTTTAGCATAATCTTGATTTATAAAAAAGTAAAATTCACCCAAGCTAAGGCAACTAAGAATTTGTCCGTTATCACAAGCTTTAGTAAATAACTCTTTTGCTTTAGTATAATCTTGATTTTTAGCATATTCTACTCCTAAATTAAAACAAGCTTCCAAATCACCCTTATTACACTGACTTTCAAGCTCATTTGCACTTAAAATACCAGCACCTAAAAGCATTAAACATAATAATTTTTTCATTTTACTTCCTTTAAATTTATCATTGTTATTTATCAAAACCCTTGCTCATCTAATATTTCATAATGACTACAGCCGTTGTGTTCGCCTAAATTACAAGCTTTTCTTAAGTATTCTTTAGCTTTTATTTTATTTTCTCTAACGCCTTGCCCGTTATTATATAAAGCCCCCAAATTATAACAACCCATAGCATCGTTACCATCACAACCTTTAGCATAAAGTTCTATTGCTTTTGCATAATCTTGTTTTGCTCCAAATCCATTTGCATACACAACCCCTAAATTAGAGCAACCACTAGCGTTTTCACCATCGCAAGCTTTAGTAAAATATTCTTTTGCTTTTATGTAATCTTTTTTTACTCCAAATCCATTTGCATATAAAATTCCTAAATTAAAGCAACCCGTAGCATTTCCGTTATTGCAAGCTTTGGCATAAAACTCTCTTGCTTTAAAATAATCTTGCTTTATTCCAAGTCCTTTTTCGTATAAAAACCCTAAATTAGAGCAACCCATAGTATCCCCATTATTACAAGCTTTAGCATAAAACTCTCTTGCTTTTGTATAGTCTTGTTTTACTCCAAATTCATTCGCATAAACAACCCCTAAATTATTGCAACCCGTAGCATTTCCGTTATCACAAGCCTTAGTAAAATATTCTTTTGCTTTAGTATAATCTTGATTTTTAGCATATTCTACTCCTAAATCTGAACAAGCTTCAAAATCCCCTTGATTACACTGACTTTCAAGCTCATTTGCACCTAAAATACCAGCACCTAAAAGTGCTAAACATAATAATTTTTTCATTTTACTTCCTTTAATGTCATTGCTTGTTTATTTTTTTATACAGCAAACAACTAGTATGTTCTCCATAATCACAAGCTTTTTTAATTAATTCAATAGACTTTTTAATATCATTTTCATATAAACTTGATAAAGCTAAACAGCTTTCTCCATTTTTATTATCGCAAGCTTTAGTCCATAATTCTTTTGTTTTTTCAATATCTTTTGCAACGCCAATTCCAGAATAATACATAAAGCCTAAAAATCCACAAGCACCAAAATCTTGTAGTTCGCAACTTTTAGTATAAAATTCTCTCGCCTTATTTAAATCTTGTTTTATGCCATCTCCTTCAAAATACATAGAACCTAAATTTGTGCAAGCAAAAGTATGTCCACCATCACAAGCTTTTGTGTAAAACTCACTTGCTTTTTTTAAATCTTGTTTTACTCCGTTTCCTTGTTCGTAAGATAATCCTATATTAAAACAAGAAGAAGCATCTTTACCTTTACAAGCCTTAATCCATAATTTATTTGCTTTTTTAAAATCCTGCTCTACATCTTCGCCACTTGCATATAAATATCCAAGAGCATCACAAGCTTTATAATCGTTTTTATTGCAAGCTTTTTCTAATTCCTTAATATCAACTGCACCTAAAACACTTGCACCTAAAAGTGCTAAACATAATAATTTTTTCACCTTACTTCCTTTAAATTTCTAATTTAATTTTTTAAATTCTCAATACTTTTACAAGCTCTTTCATCACCTAAATCACAAGCTTTTTTTAAATATTCTTTAGCTTTTTTATCCTTATATAAAAATGATAAAAAATAACACCCAACAGCATAATTATGATTACAAGATTTAGTATAGAATTTAATAGCTTTTTTCTTGTTTTGTTGCGTTCTAATCCCATAAGCATTCATAAAACCTACTGCATAACAAGCTTCATATAAGTTATTTTCACAAGCTTTAGTATAAAGATTTATGGCTTTAGTATAATTTTGCTTAGTTCCTATTCCGCTCTCATATAAAAACCCTAAATCATAACAAGCTTGCATATTTTTATTCTTACAAGCTTTAGACCATAAATTATAAACTTGTTTTAAATCATTTTCGTATTCAATTGGCTCTTTTGTAAAATCAATATTTTTAAAAATCTCAAATCCTAAGTCATAATCATTTGCTAACAAAACTTTAAATATAAGCAAACAAACGAGCTTTTTCAATTTAAATTCCTAAATAATCCTTAAGCAATAAAAATGCTGCAATGCTATCTTGTTTGCCATCTTTTTTTTTGCTACTAATAATTTTTGCTGCTTGTTTGCTTGTAAAACTTTCATCGTGATAGACTATATTACTAAACTCAATTAGTTTTGAAAAATGCTCCACTCTTCTTCTCATCTCATCTTCAGCACTACCACCCATTGGAATGCCTATTACAATTTTAGTGATTTTGTGCTTTTTGATTAGTTCTTTTACTTCTGTGGCTGCTTGGTTGCGATTTATTCTAATTATTGCAGGTTGTGGCATAGGAATTTTCATTATGCTAATTGCAACGCCAATTCGTTTAAGCCCTAAATCAAGTGCAAGTATATTTTCCATTAAACACTCCTAACTAAAACTCCATCAATTATTATTTTTCCATCAAGTTCATAATCATATACTAATTCGCCGTATCGCTCTAAGGCTTCATCAAGATTTGCTCCGTTTTTACAAAATTCTAAAAACTCATCGTAGTTTTGAGTGTAGCATTTTTGAACGCTGAAGTATTCTTGCATTTGTGCTACGAAAATATCAATATCATAAATTATTTTTGCCTTATAGTTTGCGATTAGCTCGTTTGTGCCATCACTTTCTCCTATTCTTTGGGCTAATACATAAATATCTTTTCCATATTCTAGGGCGTGTTTTGCTGAGTTTAATGAACCGCTTTTAAGGTCTGCTTGGGTGATGATTAAAATATCTCCAAGAGTTACTACAAGGCGATTTCTAGCTAAAAAATCGTGTTTTAATGGGATATGATTTGGTTCGTTTTCGCTTAGTGCTAGGGCGTTTTCATATATTTGTTTTATGATTAATTCATTGCTTTTTGGATAGATTTTATTAAGCCCGTTTGCAAAAATTCCTATATGATAAGGCAGACTTGCTTTTGCACTTTCAATATCTACTCCAATTGCTCCACCACTTACTATGCAAATACCTATTTGGCTTAGTTTTTGTGCTAGTTTAAAGGTTAGATTTTTTGTATAAACGCTCATTTTTCTAGAGCCTACTATACTTATTTTAGGCATTTTTAAAAGCTCTAAATTACCTTTATAATAAATCTTATCAGGCGGGTTTTTAAGAGTATTAAACTCATTTATAATCGTTGTATATATCATCTATATAAACTAGCTCAACTTTAGAAAAGTCATATTCGCTAATTGCTTTTAGGCTATTTTTGTGTGGGTGTGCTATGGCTATTGCTCTTTTGTGTTTTAGGGCAAATTCCACTGCTTCATCTAGCTTTTTGCGAATATCATTTAAATCTTGTGAATTATCTAAAAATACATTTCTGTGGATATAAAATTGATTAAATTCTTTTGCAATTGTAGGTGCTTTTGTGTTGGCACTAGTCCTTGAATCAACGAAAATCAAATCATATTTTTTCAATGCTTTAAATAAATTTCTCATAGCGTTTTCATCTTCGCTAAATAATGAGCCTGTATGATTGTTTAGATATTTTAGATTTGGAAAAGCGATTTTGATATTTTTAATCCTATTTTCAATCACTTGATAACTATCACTTGGAGTAAGGGTTAGCGGCTCTTCTTTATTAAACTTTAAAGCCCTTAAAGGAAGGTGTATCATAAAAGATTTAAATTCTTTTGAATATTTATTAGTATCTGGGTGATTGTTTGTGTTAGGAAAAAAGCTCGGAGTGATTTTTTTACCATTTTTAATAATTTTTTTGATTTCTTCGCTTTGTTCTTTTGTCGCAACATCATCAATAATAATTGCTAATTTTGCCTTAATATTAGTAGCACTTGCTAAAGAACCAAAGGCTGAAGTTTCTTTAGTATCAAAACAAGTTACGCTAGTTACCTTACAATTATCATCATTTTTTTCTAAATCCATATTAGCAAATATATCACTAAAATTTTGATTTAAATTCTTGTCTTTATCAATGCTTTTTTCATTTTTATAATTATTTATAGCATTTACTATTGTTTGCGGTTTTGGTTTTTGAATTTCTTTTTGAGTTTTTATCTCTTTAGTTTCGCTAATTTGTTCTTTGCTTTCATATATATTTAAATATACCAAAAGCCCTATGCCAAATAATAATAAAAATAAAAAAATTATTTTAAGAGTTGTAGCAAAGCTAGAATTAGCTTTGCTTTTTTGCTTTTTTTTAGCCATTAATTTTTGTCTTGTTGAACTAATTTGCTCTTTTCAATCCAAGGCATCATTTTGCGTAATTTAACGCCAGTTTGTTCTAAAAGGCTGTTTTTAGTAATATTGCGTCTTGCATTCATTTTTGGATAATTTGCACGGCTTTCTAAGATGAAATCTTTTGCAAATGTGCCATCTTGAATATCTTTTAATACTTTTTTCATAGCTTTTTTGCTATCTTCGTTTATAACTTTTTCGCCTGTAATATAATCGCCGTATTCAGCTGTATTTGAAATAGAATATCTCATATCAGCAATTCCGCCTTGATACATTAAATCAACGATTAATTTCATTTCGTGTAAGCACTCAAAATATGCCATTTCAGGTTCATATCCAGCTTCTACAAGTGTATTAAATCCTGCTTCAATAAGTGCAGTCAAACCTCCACAAAGCACTGCTTGTTCGCCGAAAAGGTCTGTTTCTGTTTCGTCTTTAAATGTAGTTTCAATTATAGCTGTGCGTCCGCCACCAATTGCACTTGCATAGCTTAGTGCTAGAGCTTTTGCATTACCGCTTTCATCTTGAGCAACTGCTATTAAATCAGGAACACCGCCACCAATTACAAATTCATTTCTTACCGTATGACCTGGTGCTTTAGGTGCTATCATTATAATATCTACTCCTTTTGGAGCTACAATTTGTCCGTAATGAACATTAAATCCGTGAGCAAATGCTATAGCTTTTCCTTCGCTTAAGTTTGGTTTAATTTCGCTATTAAAAATTTGAGCTTGAAACTCATCAGGAGTTAAAATCATAATAACATCAGCTTTTTTAGTCGCATCAGCTACGCTTAAAACTTCAAAACCTTTAGCACGAGCTTTATTAGCCGAGCTTCCTTCTCTTAGACCAATTACAACTTTTACACCACTATCTCTTAAGTTTTCAGCGTGAGCGTGTCCTTGTGAGCCAAAACCAATAATCGCAACTATTTTGCTTTTAATTAAACCTAAATCGCAATCACGATCATAATAAACATTTACTGCCATATTTTTCCTTTTTCTTTTGATTTAATTAAGCAAATTATAACTATTTTAGTTACAATCTAATAAAAAAATATCAAATTTTATTTACTTAAAAGGTTTATTATGCAAGATTTTATTAGTAAAAGAATAAAAAGCCTACCTCCGCTTAATGAAAGCACTTTAGAAATTCAAAGAATTTGTAATGACGAAAACTCATCTTTAAAAGATTTAGCAAAAATAGTTGAAAAAGACCCAATGCTAACTGCAAATATTTTAAAATCAGCAAATTCGCCTTTATACGGATTTTCAAGAGAAATTAGTAGTGTTGATAGGGCTGTTAATTTGTTTGGAATGACAACTATTAAAGGATTTGCTTTAAATGCAGCTGTTAAAAACTCTTTTAAAATCAATTTAAGTGCTTACAATATGAATGAAGCAATGTTTGCAAAAATCTCAACTATGCAAAATTCATTAGCAATTAATTGGCTTAATAGAAGTGCAGACAATACTAAAAAAGTCGTAATTCCAGCATCGTTTTTGCTAGAAATTGGCAAGATAATTATATCTTCTGAATTAGTTGAAACAAATAAAGCAGAAGAATTTAAAAATGGATTAAGTGATTTAAGAAATATTAAAGAATTAAGTGATTATGAAAAGCAGTTTTTAGGAATGAGTAGCGAAGAAGTAACTTCTATGATATTTGATAAATGGAATCTTGAAGTTGATATGATTGATGCTATTTTTTATAGTGTAAATCCAGAAAACGCAAGTAATGATATAAAAAAGAATGCAATTGCATTAAATATAGTTTCAAATCTTATTAATATTTTTGGATTTTTTAATGAAGAAATGATAGTTCAATGTGTATTAGACGCTAAAAATAATGGCTTATTAGGAGATAAATTAATAGACGCTATTAAAGTAGTAGAACAAGATGCTTGAGTTTTTAGAAAACATTAGGCAAGGTTTTAATAAGCTTAATGCTAATTCAAAACAAAAAGAAATAATTAAAGTCTTATTAACAGAAAAAATAGTAAGCGAATACAATAATAAAATCTATTTTAATAATGGATTTTATTATGGCAAAATGGATATAAATTCTAAAGGCGATGGATTTTTACAAGCGTCGTTTTTAGAGCGAGATTTACTCATAAAATCAAAAGACTTACATTCAGCAAGATACGGCGATATTGTAATTGCAAAAAAGATTAAAAAGCAAAAAGGTCGCCCGAGTGCTGCTGTAATACTTGTCTTAAAAAGAGAAGAAGAATTTTCTTTAGTTATTACTCAAATGCTAAAAAATGTAGTATTTGGAAAATGCTTTAAAACAGGACTTTTAAGACAACTTAGCGTATCTCAAAAATCATTAAAAGCCTTACCTGTTGGCACTATTTTAAAGATTGATAATGCAAGTTCAAATGTAGTAGAAGTGCTAGGGCATATTAGTGATGAAAAAGTAGATGAAAAAATCTCTATGGCTTTATTTAATAAAACTGAAGAATTTGATAAAGCGTGTTTAGATGAAGCAAATGCTTATAGTGGCAGTGTTGATGCTAGTTTTTATCCTGATAGACTTGATTTAAGGCATTTGCCATTTTGCACGATAGACCCAATTCACGCAAAAGATTTTGATGATGCTATTTATTTTGATGAAAAAAATCAGATTTTATATGTAGCAATTGCTGATGTAAGCGAATATGTAAGGGCTTTTAGTGCTTTAGATAACGAAGCTTTAAAGCGTGGATTTAGTATATATTTTCCACATAAAAGCATTCCTATGTTGCCAAGAGTTTTAAGTGAAGGAATTTGTTCTTTAAACCCAAATGAAGACAGGCTTTGTTTTGGTTTTAAAATATATTTTGAAGGTGCAAAAGTAATAAAAGAAGAAATCTATGAAGGCATAATTAATTCAAAAAGAAGATTTAATTACGATGAAGTAGATGAATATTTAGACAAAAAAACTGATTTAAAAGAATGCAATTATTTATATTCTTTAAATGAGCTTACAAAAAAGATAAGAAACGCTAGATTAAATAAAGGTTTTAATTTTTTAACAGAAGAGCTAAGAATGGAGATTGATAGCGACTGGCAAATTACTAAGACATATTACGAGCAATCAACAAGGTCTCATCAATTGATTGAGGATTGTATGCTACTTGCTAATAAAGCAGCGGCTAAAATGTGCCCTGATTTAGCTATTTTTAGAAATCATCAAAGCCCAAATTACAATAAAATCGCTGCTATGTATGAAGAATTGCAATTATTAGGACTTGATTTTAGTGGTGGAGAAAATATCTATGAAAATATCAAAAATATTCAGAGCTTAGCAGATGAATTAAATATCCGTGCTGAAGTAGATAAAATCATCATTCGTTCATTTAAAAAAGCTGAATATGGACATGAAAATAAAGGGCATTTTGCATTAGGATTTGAAAGGTATTCGCATTTTACAAGTCCTATTAGAAGATATTCGGATTTGATTTTGCATAGATTATTAAAAGCTCTTATGAAAAATCAAGATAAACTATTTACATACCTTAGCACGAACCTTGAGAATAAATGTTTTGAAGTTAGTAATCTTGAAAGAGAAGCTGATAAGGTGGCAATGGATTTTTGTGATAGGGTTTATGCAAGGTATTTTCACAAAAATATTGGCAAAAGATTTTATGTAAAAATCACTAAAAACGAAGATATTACAATAGGTGTTTTAGATGATGAGTTTAAGGGTGCAAGGATATTTATTGCAAATCCTAATGTAACTTTATTTTCTAGGGTTTTAGTTGAGATTTATGAAGTAGATTTAATAAGCGCTAAGGTTTTTGCTAGGATAGTTAAAGATGTATGAAGCAGAATTTAACAAAATAAAAAACAATCTTCCTAATGCCTTTATGCTTTATGGGGCGTGTAGATTAAGTATATTTATAAACTTAGAAATCATAAAAAGTCTGAAAAAATACGATGAAAGGCTGATTTTAAGAGATAGCGATTATAAATTAAATAAAGCTGTTGATTTTTTAAGTGAGAGTTCGTTATTTGCTAGTTCTAAGCAATTGATTTTAGAATTTGAAAAAGGAATTTCAAGTAAGGATTTAAAAGAAATTCTAAAGCATATTAATAGTGAAAATCAATTAATATTAGCTATTTATGATGGAAAAGCTTTAAAAGATTTAGAATTAAGTATTAATAATAATTTTGTTAGATTTTTTGAGAAAAAGACTAGCTTTGAGCAAATTGCTTTATTAAAAGAAATTACTAATTTTTATAAAATAAATGCTAGTGAAGAAGCCTTGCAATATCTTCAAAAAAATTATGAATTTGATATATTTAAAGCAGGTTGTGAGCTTTTAAAATATAAAAATCAAACACTAGATTTAAGCACTATTAAAGAGCATTTAGAAAGCGATAATGCTTTAGGGTTTGATGATTTTTTGAGTAATTTTTTAAAGACAAAAGAGCCAAATGAATATATTTATAAAATATTAGAAAATGAAGATGAAATCGCTTTAATTAATAAACTTTATTCAAGTTTAATAAGACTTTTTACAATAAGTGCAAATCTAAAAACAAATGGTAGAATTGATTATAAAATAGCCTTTGGTTACACTCCACCAAGACAAGTTTGCGTAGAATTAGAAAATCAAGCGAGAAAATTATCTAATTTTTACGAAGAAATTTTCGCAATTTTATTAAACGCTGAATATGAATTAAAACTAAATAACAATAATTCTTCAAAAGAAATAGCATATTCAAATCTTTTAAAAATATATTTTTTAATAAACTCATAAAATATTAAGATTAAACTGCTAAAATCAAGCCTTGCTTTATGCAAAATTCCTTGCTTAGTAAATCTAGGCTTAATATCCAAAAGGAGAATCATGAGACATTATGAGGTTTTATTCATCGCAAAGCCAACGCTAACTGATGAAGAATTAAAAGCAAGAGTTGAGTTTGTTAAAGAAACTCTAGTAAAAAATGGTGCTGAAATTGCAAATACTATTGAAATGGGTACTAGAAAATTAGCTTACCAAATTGATAAATATGAGCGTGGCGTATATTATGTAATATATTTTAAAGCTCCAGGTTCATTAATTAAAGAACTTGAGCGTGTTTTAAAAATCACTGAAGATGTAATTAGATTTTTAATCGTTAAATACGAAAACAGACGCGAAATCGCTGCGTGGGAAATACTTTCTCAAGGCAAAAGATTAGGTAAAAAAGAAAGCAAAAAAGAAACTAAGGCTGAAACTCCAGCAGAATAAAGGATAAGATATGAATAAGGTTATTCTAATAGGTCGTTTGGTAAGAGATGTAGAAATAAAAACTATTAGTACAACAGGTAGTGCGGTAGTAAATAATGCAATGGCTGTTAGTAGATATAGAAGCTCAAACACAGGCGAAAGAATAGAAGAAACTTTATTTATAGATGTAGTGTTTTATGCTAGATTAGCAGAAATTGTAGGGCAATATTTAAGAAAAGGTTCAAAACTAATGGTTGAAGGCTATTTACAACAACAAACTTGGGTAGATACAGCAACCAATCAAAATCGTTCAAAAATTCAACTTGTAGTTGAAAATATGGAAATGTTAGACAACAAACCTGATGAAATGCAAAATAATAATGCTCCTAGAAACAATTATCAAGCAAATAATAACTACAATAGACCTACTCAAAATAATTATCAACAAAATAATTATGCAAGAGAAGAGCAGAATTATCAAAGACAAAATAATTTTGCTGAAGAAAGAAATAATTATAATTATAACTCGGCAGATGATGCAGAGATACCATTTTAAAGGATAAATTATGGCAGAAAAAAGAAAGTATTCAAGAAAATATTGCAAATTTACAGAAGCAAAAGTTGATTTTATTGATTATAAAGATACAGCATTATTAAAACACGCATTATCAGAGCGTTTTAAAATAATGCCAAGAAGATTAACAGGAACAAGCAAAAAACACCAAGAAATGGTTGAGCTAGCTATTAAAAGAGCAAGAGCAGTTGCTTTAATTCCTTATGTATGCGACCGCAAAAACGTAGTTACAAATCCGTTTGAAGGTCTATAATTCTTAGGCTAGATTTTCTAGCCTAATTCTTTTATCATATACAAAAATCAAAATAAATATAGCCAAAGTAATAAACAACTCACTTAAAGCATTTATCACACCTTCACTGCTTGCAAAGTAACTATGTGCAAACTCTATAAAATAATGAAGTATCAAAGGCATTGATAATAAAAATAAATAAATACTTCTAAGCCTTATATAAATTGAAATTATAAGTAAAATCAAAAAAGAAACTAAAATATAAAAAATATCTATGAGCTCATAAAGAAGTAGCGAGCAAGTAAGATATAAAATAATGCTAAAAAAATAATATAAATTATCTTTAGCAATTATAAATAATAATATAGATATAAACACAAATGCCGTTAAACAAATAAAGAAAAGCTCATTAGATTGGCTAATAAAACTTAAGGCACAAAATATGCAAAATACAAATATAAACGCATAAAATAAAGCCTTGAAAAAATCTTCTAATTCACAAGCAAGATTGATTTTATCTTTATCAATTAATAAGCTAAATAAAACCACTATAAAAGATGGGATAAATATCACAAAAGAAATAATCTGAAGTCCTGTAAAAGGAATTAATAAAAATATATCATCATATACTGCTTTTTCATCTATAAATACACGAAATATTTTAGTAATATTATCAGGTTTTATAAGCAAGTATAAAGCAAAAAATAAATAATAATAAATATTTAATTTTTTAGTAGAAAAAGAAAAAGCTATGAAAGATTTTTCATTTGATTTAATCTCACTTATTAGCCAGTTTAAAAATATTTTCATATTTTATTCTTTAATTCCTATTAAAATATCACTCGCTTTTATTAAAACATTTACATTATCACTTATATTTAAATCCATCTTATTTGCACTATCATTGGTTATGCTAGCTGTAATTAAAATTCCATTACAATTAATTTCTATTATGCTATATACCGAACCATTTTTTATACTTACGATTTTGCCATTTAGTTCATTTGCACTACTTAAGCGAGTAGCACATTCGTTTTTGCTAACAATTACAGAATTTGCTTTAAATACTGCTATAGCATTATCATTTATTTTTAGATTTAAATCATCTACACTTTCTGTAGTTATTAAAGATTTGATTGTTTTATTATTTTCTAATTTTGCGGTAACTAATGAAATAATAGGCGAACTCTCAACTTTAGTTATTTGTATTTTTAATATATTTCTTGCACTTAACATAATCTTCCTTTAAATTCATAAATTTCATCTAATAATAAAATAAAACCTATATTAAAAATTAAATGTATAATAGTTAAAAATCATAAAAAGGATATGAATGGGACTAAAAAGTGATGCTTGGATAAAAGAAATGGCATTAAAACACGAAATGATAACTCCATTTTGTGAAGAGAATGTAGGTAAAAATGTGGTTAGCTATGGACTTTCTAGTTATGGGTATGATATTCGTGTTGGGCGTGAGTTTAAAATATTTACAAATGTAAATAGCACTATGATTGACCCTAAGGATTTTAATGATAAAAATGTAGTTGATTTCGTAGGTGATGAGTGTATTGTTCCTGCGAATTCATTTGCACTTGCAAGAACGGTTGAATATTTTAAAATGCCAAGAGATGTATTAGCAATTTGTCTTGGTAAAAGCACATATGCAAGATGTGGAATTATTGTAAATGTTACACCTTTTGAGCCTGGATTTTGCGGTCATATTACAATAGAAATTAGCAACACCACTCCACTACCTGCAAAAATATATGCAAATGAAGGTATAGCTCAAGTGTTGTTTTTACAAGGTGATGAGCCTTGCATTACTTCTTATGCTGATAAAAAAGGTAAATATCAAAATCAAACAGGCATAACTCTTCCAAAAGTTTTAAAGTAATTTATCTTCAAGAATTTGAAAGTGATTTTTCAAATTCTTAAGTTTTATTATTATTCCAAATAATATTTGCATTCTAAAATTATTCTTAGCAAGCACCTTAATCTAAGGCAAATTAAATATTCAATAAAATATTTTATGAATAAAAATTATTTACTATTTAGTGCAATAATTTTATAATTTTTAACAAGTTTTAAAAATTAATTTTTATTTAAGGAGATTTATGAAAAAGATTTTTTTAAGCTGTGCTTTAGCGGCTTCAGTATTTGCTGCAGAGCAATTTAGCGGTAAAATTATTAATCTTTACACTTCAGTAGATGCGAAAAAAGCAGAAGGAAAACTACTTCCAACTAATGCTTTTGAGATAGTAAAAGACGGCGATTTAGCTGAACTTAAAATTAAAGGATATTACAATCCTAATCAAGGTAATATTTTATATTTTAATGACAAAAATAGAATTTTAGTAGCAGCATTTGGTAAAAATGCTAAAGTAGATTTTAAAGTTGAAAAAGAATTAAAAAATGGTTTTAAATTAGCTAGTATTAAAGTATTTGCTAAAAAAGATGAGCTAGTGGATTTAGAAAAATCAGCAAAACCACTTTTTGAAAAAGGTAAAGCTATGTTTGAAGAAAATTGTGGCATTTGTCATCCACTTCATCCTGTTAGTGAATTTAATGCAAATCAATGGCCAGCTACATTTAAGGCAATGGAGACTAGAACAGGAATTGATAAAGCTGATAGACAATTAGTGGTGCAATATCTACAAAAACACGCAAAAGATATGAAATAAAGGAGACATTATGCTAAATAGAAGAAGTTTTTTAAAAGGTTCAGCTGCAGTTGGTGCTATGAGTTTTGCACCTATAAATGTATTAGGAGCTGAAAGTAAAGCAGTTGCTAGTGGTTTAGTAAAAAATGGCGAAGTTGTAACGGGTGCACATTGGGGTATTTTAAAACTTACTATAAAAGATGGTAAGGTAGTAAAAAGTGAGCCATTTGATGCAAATCAAACTAAGAATTTAAAAAATGATTTACAACACTACACACCTGATTTAGTATATGCTAATCGTGTTAAATATCCTTATGTTAGAAAAAGTTTCTTAGAAAATCCACTAGATAATAAACCTGAACTTCGTGGTAAAGATGAGTGGGTTAGGGTAAGCTGGGATAAAGCTTTAAAATTAGTTGCAGAGAGTTTAAAAAGAACTTATGATGAAAAAGGAGCTAATGGGATTTTTGCAGGTAGCTATGGCTGGAAATCAAGCGGAAATGTGCATAATTCAAGAATATTACTTCATAGATTTATGAACTTAACGGGCGGATTTGTAGGCTCATTAGGAGATTATTCTACTGGTGCATCACAAGTTATTATGCCTCATGTTGTTGGCTCTATTGAAGTTTATGAGCAACAAACTAACTTGGATTTAGTATTAGAAAATACAAAAGTTATAGTTATTTGGGGTGCAAATCCTATTGATACTTTAAAAATTGCTTGGACTGTAACTGATGGCGAAGGTCGTGCATATATGGAAAAAATTAAAGAAAGTAAAATAAAAGTAATTTGCATAGACCCAAGAGCTAGTTCAACTGTTAAATTTTTTGAAGGTAAAGGCGAATGGTTAGCTCCACGCCCAAATACTGATGTGGCAATGATGATGGGTATGGCTACATATTTAATTGATAATAAGCTTTATGATGCTGAATTTATGGAGAATTACACAATAGGATTTGATAAATTTAGTGATTATTTAATGGGTAAAACTGATGGCGTTAAAAAAGATAGCAAATGGGCTGAAAATATTTGCGGAATTAAAGCAAGTGTAATTGAGAATTTAGCTAAGGAATTAAGAGAAAATCTAAGCTTAGTAATGAGTGGTTGGGGTATGCAAAGAGCTCATCACGGAGAGCAACCTCATTGGATGCTTGTAACTTTATGTGCAATGCTAGGTCATATTGGTAAAGATGGTGGCGGATTTGGTTTAAGCTATCATTATTCAAATGGTGGCGTTGCTACAACTAATGCTCCAATAGTAGGCGGAATTAACGCTAGTATGAATGGTCTTTGGGATAAAGGTGTATTTAAGGGCGTTAAACAAGGAACATTTGATAAAAATGGTAAATTTATACCTGGAAATAGTGGTGCAGGCGAAAATCTACCTGAGTGGTTATCAAAGACAAGTGATAATGAAATTCCTGTGGCAAGAATTGCTGATATGCTATTAAACCCAGGTAAAACAATAGACCACAATGGTAAAAAAATTACTTATAGTGATATAGATTTTGTTTATTGGGTAGGTGGTAACCCATTCGTTCATCATCAAGATTTAAAAACTCTAAAAAAAGCTTGGCAAAAGCTAAAAACCGTTGTAGTAAATGAGATTTACTGGACTCCAACTGCTAGAATGGCTGATATATTATTACCTACAACTAGCCAATATGAAAGAAATGATATTTCTATGAGTGGGGATTATTCTAATATGCATATAGTTCCTATGAAAGCTGCTGTTATGCCTGTTGAAGAGAGTAAAGATGATATGCAAATCTTTGTTGAACTTGCTAAAGTTTATGGAACTCTTTGTGCGATTAGCAAGGGTGCAAGTGAAAAAGATGCAGCAATGTTAGCTACAAAATTAGTAAATGCTTATACAGAAAATCAAACTCCAGAGCAAATGATAGAAAAATACTATAACGCTGCTAAGAAAAGCACAAGCGTAGAAATGCCTGAATTTAAAGAGTTTTGGGAAAATAATAAAGCATTGAAATTTGAAGCTTCTCAAGATGCTTATGAGTTCGTTAGATTTAAAGACTTCGTAGAAGACCCTATCTTAAATCCATTAGGAACTCCGAGTGGTTTGATTGAGATTTATAGTGAAACTATTGAAAAAATGAACTATAAAGATTGTAAAGCCCATCCTATGTGGTTTGAACCAATTGAATGGCTTGGTATGAAAGAAAAGAGCGCAGAATTTCATATGATTAGCCCACACCCAACGAGCCGCTTACATTCACAACTATGCCACACAAGTTTAAGAGAAACTTATGCTGTAAATGGACACGAGCCTATTTTAATTAATAGCGAAGATGCTAAGGCTAAAGGTATTAAAAATGGAGATTTAGTTGAGGTTTTCAATGCTCGTGGTAAAGTTATTGCAGGAGCAGTTGTAAGCAATGATGTATTAAAAGGCGTAGTAGTGTTACAAGAAGGTGGCTGGTATGACCCTGATGATAATAATGATTGCAAATACGGATGTGCGAATGTGCTAACAATAGATATTCCAACAAGTGAGCTTGCAAATGGAAATATCTCTCATACAGCTTTAGTAAATATCAAAAAATTTGAAGGCGAAAAACCTGAAATCGTAGTATTCACTGAACCTGTAAAAGCATAATATTAGGGGCATTTGCCCCTAGAATTTAATTTTAATTATTCATTATTTTTTCAAAATCAAAAAACCATTCTAATTCTTCAATATCATTAAATTTATCGGATAAATTTGATAATTTAACTATTTTAAAACCACATTTATTAACATAAAAATGGATATTTCTTATTTCAAAATAAGGTGTTGTTGTAGTCCAAACTTTAGTTTTAGGAAAAGTTTTTTCCACCATTTGCCAAGTTTTAAAACCATAGCCTTTATTATGAAATTCTTCAAGTATATAAAATAAATCAAGATTATTATGTTGAGTATTCTCATCTATTAAAAGGCATACTCCACCTATTTTTACACCATTGTCATATACATAAAAATTTTTAGCATTTTTATTCTCTAAAGATTTGAAAATCTCATCGATGGTGATTACATTTTCATCAGTTTTATCTCTAAGACTTATTTGAAAAGTATTTTGCACATCTTTTGCGAAATTACAAAACTCATCACTAGAAATTTCTATTAATTTCATAATCTTCCCTTAATTTAGATTAAAATTTTTAATTTTATAAATTTATAAAAATTATATGAAAATTTTTTAATTAGCTTATTGAAAAGTTTTTATAGTGATTAACCACTTGGTATTTAATTGTTATCTTGATGGTTGTATTCAATCTAACAATCAAAGAGTAAAAAATTCACTCAAGATTTGTCATTCTTTTTAGTGGTGTTGCTAAGCAAGTGGGTTGATTAGCATTTTTTTATAAAGAAGTCTTTGCGATAAATATGAGATAAATTTTTTATATTACTAAGTTTTAAATTCCTTAAAATTAATAATTACAAGTGAAGTTATAATTTAAATTTGAATATTAAAAACTCATATTATTTAATGAGCCTATGAAAGCATAGTTAAGGGGATTTTCCCCTTTTTAATAATTATTTAATTTAACACAACCCTCTTTTGAGCCGAACGAACACGCAAGATTATATAGTTGTTTTATTTTGTCTAAGTTTTCTTTAGAATTTGAGTTTTTAGCTAATTCATCAGCGACTTTAATACAAGAATTTGCATCTTTATCTTTTATACATTTTGCTTGATTGCTTATTAAATCAGGGTTTGATAAAAGCTCCATAGGGTTTAAATTACTTAATTTAAAATCATTACAAGCACTAAAAACTAATGCAACTAAAATAGCAAGGGTTTTTTTCATTATATCTCCTTATTTGTAATTAGATAATAATTATACCCCCCCCCCTAAGTTAATGTATGATAAATATTTTTAGAAAACTGATTTATTAAAAAATACAAATTCTATTATCGTTTTTCTTTACAACTCTAGCAAAGGCGTAGGCGTTTATGTTTGCATTTTGTAAAATATCTAAAGCTTTTTGAGTGTCTTTTTCGTTAATGCTAAGGATTAATCCACCGCTTGTTTCTGGAGAATATAAAAGTAAATCATCTTCAATAAATGATTTTACAAGTCCTTTTAAACTATTTTTGTTTGTATAACTAGCTGCTCCAAAAAGTCCTAAATTAGCGTAATTTAAAGTATTTTTATAATACTTTATCGCATCAGAATTGATTTCAATTGATATTTTATCATTTAGCATTTCGCTCAAATGCCCAATAAGTCCAAAGCCTGTAATATCAGTACAAGCATTTATTTTTATGCCATTTAAAAGTTCTAAAGCTTTATTGTTTAGACTTTTCATACCATTTATACATTCGCTAAAATCATCGTCTAAATTAGCCTTAATAGCCATAGCATTAAGACTTGTTCCTAGTGGTTTTGTAGCTATTAAAACATCATTTTCTAAGGACTTATTATTGCTTAAAAAACTATCTTTTTTAACATAACCAGTAACGCTAAGCCCTAAAAATACTTCACTAGAATTTAAAGTATGCCCACCAGCACAAAATCCACCCGCTAAATTAATAGTATCATTAAGCCCTGCTATCATTTGTTTTAAAATATCTTGAGATAAGCATTCGCTAAATGCAACTATATTCATAGCACTCATAACTTTTGCACCCATTGCAAAAATATCGCTTAATGAATTTGCTGCAGCAATTACAGCGTAATCATAAGCATCATTTACGATTGGGGTAATAAAATCAAGTGTTTGAACTAAGGCAAAATCTTCTAAATTAGTAGAAATTACCTTAGGATAATCAATAACACAAGCATCTTCATTACTAGTAGTTGAGCTTAATATAAATTCGCTAGGTTTAATATTAGCTAATGCGTTGTGTAAGTCAGCCTGACTTAGCTTAGCTCCTCAACCTGCGTGCTTGCTAAATTGAGTAAGTTTCATAGATTTACCATTTTTGTTTCAAATAAAGTATCTATTATCTCAACTGCGTTTGAACTTCTACCAATTTTTGGACTAACTTGAAAATAATTTAAGCAATTCGCACAACATAAAATATCAACTCCATCATCACTTAAAGCTTTTAAAGCATTAAATGCTGGATGGGTATCATCACAAGCTATAAAAACTGCTTCGTTTATTAATACAACTTTTTGAATTTTTCTTTCTTTTACAGCAGTTAAAAATCCAATTAAAAGCATTGCTCCTAATTCGCCTTCGCCAACTTTTAAAGATTTTAAAAATATTCCTTCTTGTTGTTTTGCTTCATCTTTTGAGCTTTTTATTTCGCTTTTTCTTAATTTAAAGCAAAATCCATTAAGTTCAAATTCTTGATTTAAATTCTTAAGCAATCTTTGGATATTTTCTTTTGCCGCTTCATTATCAACTATTATTTCTAACTCATCATTAATTGCTAAATTAATTAATGTTTTTTTTGTTTCAATTACAGGTATCGGACAAGCCTTGCCGCTAAAATCTAGTTTCATTATTCTTCCTTTTTAAATAGTTCGTTAAATCTTTTTTCTAAAAATTCTTCTAATTCTCTTTCTAATAATTCATAATTTTTCATAAATTCTAAAGCCTTAGGGCTAAGAATAGTTCCGCTATCTTTACTAGCTCCTTTTTTGCTAATAAATATATCTCCGCCTAAAAATTTTTCTGTGCTAGTTTTCTTAGTCCAAGCCTTTTTATAACTCATACGAAGTTGTTTTGAGCTCTCATTAATTGAGCCAAATTTTTCTATGGCTTTTAATATCTCATAATTACCTTTTCCAAAAATTTCGCCGTCTTCTTCTAGCCAGAATTTGATTTTAGGTGTTTTATTTTTCATAGCTATAACTCGGTGTTATTTTTCCATTTTTTGTAAGTTCTTTATACCAATAAGAATGCAAAATATATACTTCTTCTTCTTCTTTATATCCTGTTATCATTGCGTGAATTGAGCCTTTGATAGCAAATACAGCCATATATAAATGCACGAAAAACATAGCAGCACAAACAATGCCTAAGATATTATGAACTATTGCACTAAGTCTTAAAATATTAATATGGCTAATTCCTAACATATTTTGTAAAAATTCGCTTTGAAAATCTAAAAAGAACATAAACGCACCAGTAATTATCATAATAGCTCCACCAAAAACGGCTATGTAATACCACATTTTTTGACCGAAATTATATTTTCCCGCTGGAACAGGTCTTTTAACCTTGCTTAAATATCCACCTACTATCATAAGCCATTTTATATCATAACTAGCAGGTAACATTCTTTTAATCCAGCAAAAAAACATAGGAATAATTGAGATAAAAAATAAAATAGTAGCAACTCCGTGAAGGTTTTTGCAAAGTCTTACAAATACTCCACCACCAAAATAATGACCATTCATAATAATTAAGCCTGTTGGAATTAATATAATCCAAGCAAGTGCAGCAATGAAATGAAAACCACGCTCAAATAATGAAAAGGCATATATTTTTTTGCCTTCGTGACTAAATGTTTTAGGTCCTATTACCATATAATGTAATGAAAACGCACAAAGCACTGCAATTAAGACAATTAAAGCAAGTGAAGCAATATAACTTGATGCTAATATTGTCCAAATTTCTCCTAATTCATAGCTAGTAATATTAGTAACTCTTCCTGTAGTTGTTAAATCACTAGCATTTAAACAGGTAAATAAAAATGCTAATACAAAAAACTTTTTCATAATATCTTCCTAAAATGATTTTATTCTTTAATTTATATCAAAATATTTTTAATTTCTCCTTGAATAGTCATTAAAATTAAATTCTTTTTGACTTTTAATGCTACCATCTTCACCAACATAAATTAAACTTGGTAATTTTACTCCGTTAAAAGTTGTATTTTTTACTATTGTGTAATGAATTTGATCGCAAAATATTATCTTATCTCCTATATTTAGTTCTTGATTAAACTCATATTCTCCCATAATATCTCCTGCAAGGCAAGAATTACCTGTTAAAAGATAGCTATTTTTAGTGCTTTTAGTTTCTGCTAATTCATCACGACTTGCTAGGATTTTTGCATTTTTTACTTCGCTAGTGTAAGGCATAATGATAGTATCAGGCATATGAGCTTCAGCACAAATATCTAAAATTGCTATTTTTTTCTCATTTTCAACAATATCTAAAACACTAGCTATTAAATCCCCCGTTTGCCAACCAATAGCTTCTCCTGGTTCAAGGTATATTTCAAGATTATATTTTGATTTAATAGCTTTTAAGAATTGAATTAATTCTTCTACTTTATAGCCTTTTTTTGTGATATGATGACCACCACCAAAATTAATCCATTTTAATGGGTGTTTTGCTAGATATGGTTTTAAGAAATTATCTTCAAATACTTTAAAGACTTTTTCTAAACTCTCAAAACTCTCTTCGCATAAAGCGTGAAAATGTAGCCCATCAACTATTATTTCGCTATCTAATAAATCCTTTGCTTTAATGCCAAGCCTTGAGAATTTGCCGCAAGGATTATAAATTTCTTTTGGAGCTACTGAAAACTCTAAATTACAGCGAATTCCTAAAGATTGATTTTTATAATTTTTATGATTTATAACTTTTTTATATTCATTCAATGAATTAACCACTATATGATGACTAAGATTTAATATTTCTTCTAAATCATCATTACTAAATGCTGGTGCGTAAGTGTGGATTTCTTTATCTACAAATTCTTTAGCAAATTTTGCTTCCCATAATCCACTGCAAGTGCAGCCTTTTAAGTAATTTTTAATTAAAGGCATAGCAGCACTAAATGCAAATCCTTTTAAAGCTAATAAGACTTTAACTCCACTTTCTTCTTGAATTTTTTTAAAGATTTCAAGGTTATTTTTTAGTTTGCTTTCGTAGCAAATGTAAGCTGGTGTTTTAATATTATTTTCAATATATTTCATTACAATTTCCTTTCGGTATTAATAATTTTGCTATAATATCATATTAAATTTATAATATATTAGGTATTTTATGAAAGAAAGAAAGTCAATTTTAGAAGAATCAATAAAGAGCTTAACTCTTTATTCTATAATATTTTTCGCATTAATTTTTAGTGTTGGAATATTTGTTATTAAATCAAGTTATACGGAAGAAGTAAAAAATTTAGAACAAGAATATAGCGAGCAAATCAATTTATCGTCAAATAAATATATTAAAGAAGAACTTAAAAATATTAAAAAATATTTAGATGCAGAATTTTCATATTTAGACGATAGCGCTAAAGAATTCGTAGATAGTGCTTATAATTTCGCATTAAATTATTTAAACACTCACGAAGATAAACAAAAAGCTTTAGAATTTTTAAAAGCAAATATGGGTTATCCTATTGATATTGATGTTTTTGATGGAATTGACCCGACTTATTATTACTACGCTAGGTATGTGGAATTAGATAATAAAAAAATATTAAGAGTTACTTTAAATCCTAAAAAATATGAAGAAACTCAAAGGGTAGTAGCATTAAATAATATTAAAAATCTTCACAATGCTCAACTTTCTTATTTTAACGCAAAAAGATTAGATGATAATTTTAATTTTTTAGGTAATGAAAGATGGTATTGTGTATATGAAAACGAAGCTTATACTTGTTATGATAAAAATTGGTGGTTGGCTTTAGAATTTACCGTTAAAAGTGATGTATTAAAAGAAGCTTTAGAAGAAGTAAAAAGCAAAAGATTTGAATCAGCATTGATACAAGGTGCATTTTTAGGTTGTTCTATATTAGTTGGATTTTTAGGAATTTTAATTTACATAATAAGAAAGAAAAAAGAAGTAAGATCTCAAATAGAGCTAGCTACAAAGCATTTTGATATAGCATTAAATAAACATATATCTAATTTTAATAAGAATAAACAATTAAATAGCGATTTTGCATTTAAAGAATTTAGAACTTTAAGTTATGCTTTACTTAGATTTATAAGACAAATTCAAGCAAAAGATGGGAATATCAAAAAACAAGCATATATTGACAATATTACCGGTCTTATGAATATGATAAGTGTTACTGAAAGCCTTGATAATTATGTAAAAAAAGATAATAAGGTATTATTATTTTTATTTTTTAATATAGATAATTTTAGAATTTATAACTCAATGTATGGAAGAAGTTTTGGTGATGAAGTTCTAAAAATCGTAGCTTATAGAATTTATACAACATTAAAGGGTATAGCAACAGGAGATAATGAACATTTTGAGAGCTTAGACTTTATAAAATATGATAAATATAAATTTATACAAAATAAAACTACTTTTGAATGTCTTGCTAGGGTTAGTGCTGATGAGTTTTTATTAGTAATTGAAGTAGATAAAAATGAAGATTGCTTTACAATAGCTAAGAAGTATCATCAAAAATTAACTGCAAGAAGTATTAAAATTAATTCAAATGATGATTTAATAGAATATGAGCCATTTAAAATTAATGCTAGAGTTGGGTTTAGCATATATCCAAAAGATAGTAAGAATTTACACGAATGTATAGGAAATGCTGATTTAGCAATAGAAAATGATAAGGCTAGTGGAGATAATTGGATATTTGGTTATACAGCAGAAATCGGCAAACAAAATGAAGCTAATTTAAAATTACAACAAGATATAAGAAATGGTATTGTAAATAAAGAATTCTTATTATATTATCAGCCAAAAGTAGATGTAAAATCTGGCAAAATTATAGGAGCAGAAGCTCTTGTTAGATGGCAAAAAGGAGATAAATTAATATTTCCAGACCAATTTATAGGAATTTGTGAAAGAAGTAATTTAATTATTACTTTAGGTAATGAAATTATTAAAATGGCTTGTGAAGCTCAAAGAAGATGGTTAGAAAAAGGTCTTGAATTAAAACTTAGTATAAATCTAAGCACCAAGCAGCTTTTAAGCGAAGGAATAGTTCATACAATAGAAAAAAACATTCAAGGCATACCGCCAAGATTAA
Organism: Campylobacter sp. RM9334; assembly: GCF_020138145.1. Lineage (NCBI taxonomy): Bacteria > Pseudomonadati > Campylobacterota > Epsilonproteobacteria > Campylobacterales > Campylobacteraceae > Campylobacter > Campylobacter sp. RM9334. The sequence continues at coordinate 16,094 of NZ_JACGAX010000004.1, read as the reverse complement.
TTGAATTTGAAATCACAGAAAGTTTTTCAATAGAAAACGCAACAAGTAAAGCTATTATTGATAAAATCAAAAAACTTAATGTAGGTTTATCAATGGACGATTTTGGTAAAGGGTATAGTTCTTTATCTTATTTAAATGACCAAGATTTAGATTTTGATGTTGTTAAGATTGATAAATGCTTTATACAAAATATAGACACTAATGAAAAAAATAGAAGATTGGTTGAGTTTATTGTAAATGTTATTAAATCTTTAAATAAACGCTCTGTAGCTGAAGGTGTAGAAAATATTGAGATTTTAAATTTCTTAAAACACTTAGGTTGCGATGAATATCAAGGATATTATTTTAGTAGGCCTGTTCCTGAAAATATTTTATTAGAAAAGGTATATGAAAATGGTAAAAGTTAATTTTTTAGGGCCAATTAATAAAAATTCTATTGAATTAGATGTAAAAAATATTCTTGAATTAAAAAATGAATTATTGAAATTTGAAGATTTAAAAGAGTGGTTAGAGATTAGTGCTATTGCTATAAATGATAATTTTATAGATAGTTTAGATATTTCATTACAAGATAACGATGTAGTAAGCATACTGCCTCCTGTTTGTGGTGGTTGAGCGTGAAAGAATTTCAATTATTTAATAATGCTCTTGATGAAAAAGCTTTATATAATGAGTTTTGCGGAATTTGTAAAGAATTAAACTACGGAGCATTTTTAAGTTTTAGTGGAATTATTAGGGCAGAAGGCAATATTAGCGGTCTTAGTTTTGATATATATGAGCCAATTTTAAGAAAATGGTTTGATGATTGGTGTGAAAAAACTAGGAATTTAAATATTAGATTATTTTTTGCACACGCAAAAGGAGATGTATTAGTAGGAGAATGCTCTTATTTTGCAGGGATTGCAAGTTCGCATAGAAAAAATGGCTTAGATATATTTGCTAAGTTTATTGAAGATTTTAAGCAAAATGCGCCTATTTGGAAATATGATTTGATTGATAATCAAAGAATTTATGCAAAGGATAGAAGTTTTAAATTACCGAATGCGGGAATATTAAGCAACAAGGAAAAATAAATAATGAATAAAAAAGCATTAGTAATAGAAATTATTATTGTATTTATTGTGGTACTTGCGTTACTTATTTTACTAGGTCTTAAGATATATAATTCAAAAAATGAAGCAGAAATGTCAAAATCAATCAGAAACTTAGCTACATTGATTAATGATGTAGATACTTACTATTCTAATAATGAAAATTTCATAGATATTCCACTAATGACTAAAGTAGGGCTTGATAAAGATATGTGGTTTTTTGTCAAATCTGAAAAATGTTTGCATTTTGGAACTTTTAGGGATTTTTTAATAGTTAAAAAAGTAGAAAAACCTGGGAAATTATGTTCTACTTTATTAAATTATGATTCTGTTAAATCGCTATTAATAGGCAAAGACACTCCAGGCGATGAAGCTGTAAGCGTTAATATAAGCAATTCTAATACTATATTTATTAGAATGGGTATTAAATACGATAATTCTATATTATAAAACTATTTTATAACCTGTTGAAGTAATATTTTTTATAATATTTACACCCAATTTATCTCTAAAACGCTTTATAAATGTTCTTACCGAACCATCTTTTACATCACTTTTACCCCAGCAAACCTCTTTTATCTCATCAAGGCTTACAACCCTACCAACTGGCTCACTAAGTGCTTTTAATAAAGCTAGTTCTTTTTTTGTAAGTTCAACTTCAAATTCTAATGTTTTAAAAGTTGATTTCATATAATCAATTGAATAATCTCCCATTTTAGTAACTTTACTCATATTAGAAACCAAGCTTTTTACACTTGCGATTAATTCTTCTGGAATTACAGGTTTGATTAAATACTTATTCACATTAACATCAATAGCTTTTAGTAATTTTTCTTTATCACTATGAGCTGAAATTACTATAATAGGCGTATTTGGGCTTAGGTCTTTAATACTTTTTGCAAGGCTTAAACCATCTTTTAGTGGCATTAATACATCACAAATTACAATATCAGGACGAAGTTTTTTAAATTTATTTAATCCACTTAAGCCATCTTGAGCGTAATGCACTTCATAAAACAAAGGTGCTAAAATATCTCCCATTAGATGAGCTATATTTTTCTCATCTTCAACAATTAATAAACTTAACATTCTTCTCCTTTAAAAATAAGTTCAAAATATGCACAATTGCCCTTGTTAAAACATCTTATATCTGCATTTATTTTATTTAAAATTTGCTTACAAATGTAAAGCCCAAGTCCTACGCCTTGTTTTTTATGTTTAGTTGTAAAATATGGGTCAAATATATGCTCTATTATGTTAGAAGGAATTGCCCCTGCATTATCGCTAATTTGTAAAATCAAATTCTTTTTTTCTTTAAATACTTTAAAATGTAGTATTTTATCATCTAGTTCTTGTTCTAAAAAAGCATCTTTAGCATTGTTTATAATATTTACAAGAACTTGCACTAATTCATTAAAATTGCATAACAAACAGCATTTTTTAGCACGAATATCAAATGTAGTTTTTATATTATTTTTTTTCAATGCTTGATAGCTTATGTATAAACTATGCTTAATTACTTTAATTAAATTATGCTTTTCTAAAGGCGTATTAGGATTAATAAAGTCCCTAAAATCATTAATAGTTTGGCTCATATTTTGGATTAATTTTTGACATAATTTATAATGTTTATCTTTTTTTTCGTTATGTAATAAATAAATAGCTAAAGATAATTCATTTAAAGGTTGTCTCCATTGATGAGCTATATTTTCTAGCATTTGTCCTAAGATAACTTGGCGATTTTGCTGAAATATTATTTTTTGTTGAGCGTTATTGATTGCTATTGCGTCTTCTATTTTCTTTTCTAAATTCTCATTGAGTATTTTTAAAGAATTTGTCTTTTGAGCTACGACTTGTTCTAAATTCTCATTTAATTGCATTAGCTTTTGTTTAGTTGCAACAAGCTCTTCATTTAAGGTAAAAAGCTTAGTAACATCGTGTCTAATAGCTATAAATTCAAATATTGTTCCATCTTCATCAAAAATTGGAATTATTGTTGTTTGTGCGTAGAAAAAATCCCCATTTTTCTTTTTATTCTTAACCACTCCTTTATGAACACGCCCAGCTAAAATAGTGTCCCATAATTTTTTAAAAGCACTCTTAGGTGTATCAGAGTGGCGGATAATATTGTGATTTTGTCCTAGTAGTTCATCTTCGCTAAAGCCACAAAGATTGCAAAATTCTTCATTTACAAAGGTAATAATCCCATTTATATCTGTTTTTGAAACTATATTTGTGTTTTCAATCGCATTTTTATATTCATTTAATCTATACATTTTTACCTACTTAATTTAAGTGCTAAAAAGCACAAATAAAATCCATAAACAATAATTAAAGCAAAAAATAAATATTGAATATTTTTAATTTTTCTAATTTTATTTATAAATATAGAGCCTAAAAGCATAGCAGGAAGAGTGCTAAGTCCAAAAATTAACATATTAAGCCAAGCTTCATTAACGCTTTTTGCAATCATTGATTTTGCTACGAAAAAATATACTAAACCACAAGGAAAAAATCCATTTAAAAAGCCAAATATAAAGCCTTTATATTTTGAAGTTTTTTTATTGTTTAAAAATACCATTATTTTTTTATATATGAATTGATTTTCTATAAAAGCTAGTAGTTGTCCCTTAACAATTAAAGCAAATCCTAAAACAACGCAAAAAGCACCTAAGATAAAATATAAAAATACTTGTAAGTTTAAAGAATTTAAAAAATAACCTAAAAAATAAGCTATAAGACCTATTAAAATATAAGCACAAATTCTACTAAAATGATATATAAAAATATCAAAAAAATTACTCTTTTTGTGGTTGAATAAAAGAATTATCCCACCACACATAAAAAAACAATGAGTAAGACTAAGACCTAGTCCTAGCACAAAAGTGCTAAGAAGATTGTTTATAACATCTTCCTTTTTTTAAGCTCTTCTTCATAAAGCTTTTCGTAAATTAAATCGTATTCTTCGCTACCAGGAACGATTTTTCTTTTGTAATTATTAATTTTATCAAATACTAGGTCTTCAATATCTTCGTAAGTTTTTAAGTATTCAATCATACTTGAATAAATCACATTTTTTACTCTATTTTCTGATACATTAAAATTGATTAAATCTTCATCAACCAAAGCGTCCAAAATAGCGTGAGATAAGGCATTATATCTATCTTCATAATTCATTTGGATTTTATATTCATCTGCTAGTTTTTTCTTAAGTAACCAAAACATATTTTTTCTATCAACTTGCATTAAATCCATTTGGCTTTCTTGCTCTGCTAAAATCTCATTTACCTTCTCATCAAGTGATTTTTCTTTTAATACTAAGGCTGTAATAATTTTTGAAACTACTTCTTTAACTGGCTCTAAACCATTTACTAATTTTACAAATTTTGAGTTTAATAAATCTATTGAAATTTTATTTGAAACATAAGGAATATGTGGTTGTCTAATACGCATTTTTAATCCTTTTTTATTTTTCTTCATTATAAAATATATTAGTAAAAATGAATATAACAATAATAATTAATTTTTAACTTTTGATAATTTTTAAAATGCCTTAATATTAAGCTTTTTAAGAGTTTTGAAGCATTGATTTGAATTCGGAATTTCCGAATTCAAATTCTTTTAATCGCCTATATAAATTTGTCTTGGGCGAACTATTTTTAATGGGCTTTCTTTTTGCTCAATTAGTTGTGAAATCCAGCCAGGAATTCTACCTACTACGAATAATACCGCAAACATTTCATTTGGAATTCCTAGAGCTTTTAAGATTAAGCCGCTATGAAAATCAACATTCGGATATAATCCACGGCTTACAAAATACTCATCATTTAATGCGATTTCTTCAATTCTAGTTGCAACTTTTACAAAGTTTGCATCAATTCCAATTTCGCTAATTAATTGGTCTCTTAATTTTTTAAGAACTTTTGCTCTAGGGTCAAAGTTTTTATAAACTCTATGTCCAAAGCCCATTAGTCTAAATGGATCATTCTTATCTTTTGCTCTTTTAATAAACTCATCAACTCTATCAGGTGTGCCAATTGTCTCAAGCATTCTAATCACACCTTCATTAGCACCCCCGTGTGCGTGTCCCCACAATGCACCAATTGCTGAACTAATACAGCTATATGGGTGAGCGTGAGTGCTACCGACTGAACGCACTACACTTGTGCTTGCATTTTGTTCGTGATCAGCATGAAGCATTAAAACCGTATCTAGTGCTTTTACCTCAATAGGTCTTAGATTTACATGCTCGTATGGATAAGTTCTTAGCATATATAAAAAGTTTTCGGTAAATCCACGATCAAGATTAGGATATGCCATAGGAAAGCCATTTTTATAGCGATACGCACTAGCGGCTATTGTTGGTATTTTTGCTACGATTCTGGCTGCCATTTCCATATAATCTTCGTGCTTATCCATATTTAAATGGTCAGGATAAAATGTTGAAAGTGCTGCAACTGCTGCTTGCATAACTGCCATAGGATGAGCATTGTCAGGGAAAGCGTCAAATAATTTATGCATACCTTCGTGAATAAAGCTTCTTTTTTTAAGCTCGTATCTAAACGCTTCTAATCTTTCAGGACTTGGTAATTCTTTATGTAATAATAAATGCACTACATCTAAAAAAGTTTTATTTTCTGCTAGCCATTCAATAGAATAACCACGATGCCTTAATTCTCCTGCTTCTCCATCAATATAAGTAATACTTGATTTACAAGTTGCAGTGCTAGTTAATCCTTCATCATAAGAAAATGCACCTGTTTTTGAATATAAAGACGAAAAATCAATTGATTTTGCACCTCTAGTTCCACTTAATACATCAAATTCAAATTCTTTACCATCGTAAATTAATTTTGCTTTTTCCATTTTTAACTCCTTTTTTAATAGTTATGTATATTTTAAAAGGAATTTGTGAAATATTGTAAAAAACTTACTTAGATTTTTGCTTATATGTTTCAATAAGTAACGAAATTTTAGGAATAGCCCACATAAATATAACAGCTTCAATTAAAGATGATAAAACCAAAGCTAAATAAAAAGAATTATCAATTAAGTTTAATTTCATTCCTAAAGTTGCAATTGCGATTAATAAAGTAAGCGGCATACAAGATGTAAAAGCTAATAAAATACAAGATATTTTAAAGTCTTTATAAAATACAAAAGAACTAATTATTCTACAAACTAACATAGTAAGAATAATAGCAAATGACATTAATATAAGCTCTTTATTAACCAAGCTAAAATCAAGGCTTAGCCCAACATATACGAAAAATATAGGTATTAAAAAAGGGTGTCCTAATGAGCTTAATTTATGCTCTAAATCCTTTTTATGCCCAAAAAAGCTAGATATAAACATACCAGCTAAAAACGCTCCTAAAGCTATTTCAAAATCAAAATAAAGCATTAAAGCAACTGCTAGCATCCACAATGCAAGACTAAGCCTTACATTACGCTCTGCTTTATCATAATCAGGCATTAAAATCTCTTTAAGCCAAGGTAACCACCAAAAAATCGCATTAAAAATATAATAAATTACAACAAAAATCCCTAAAAAGAATAGTATTGACAATACAGAAGTAACAACTTGCATTGTGCTACTTGAGTTTGAAAAGCTATTTAAAAGAGTTATTAAAACAATGCTTATTACTTCGCCAAGTGCTGCTAAAACCATAGTAAAACTAAGCCATTTTGGAGTAATTTCGTATTCTTTATATAAAATACTAATAAGCCCTATACTCATAACAGGAATTATTATTGCAACTACTAAGCTAAGTTTTAGTATCAATGAAATACTAATAGCTAAAGCGTAAAGAATTAAATAAAATAAAGATATTTTTTTTAGCTCATTTGCATTTAATTTTATAAATTCTTTAAGGCTTACTTCAAGCCCTGCTATAAACATTAAATAGCAAAATCCAATATGAGAAGCTAGGGTAAAAGCAGGTGTTTTTGTGATTATTCCAATAGCACCAGCAATACTTCCTAAAATAATTTCAACCGCTAAAATAGGTAAGCTAGTAAGCTTTGCTATATAAGGCGATGAAAAAACAACAAAAGATATAAATAATAAAATATTTAAATCATTTGAGCTAAGTTCCATTAATTTCCTTGTATATATCTAGTATCCTCAAAAATTATGCTTTTTGCAATTATTTCAATTTTTTCGGGGATATTTTCAATAATTATAATAGGACTTAGGTTATAGTGATTAAATAATTTTGCTCTAAAACTTATTTGCTTTTTAATACTTGGTGGATTTTTTAAAAATTCTTCATAATTTTCGTATTTAAAAAACTCATTCGCTTTTTTAAACGATATTACACATAATTCATCTTTATTACACATTATTAGCTCTTTACTTATGTCAAGACTTAGATTAATTTTGCGTGATTTAAAATGCGAATAAAACAAAACAAAAGCTTTTGCAGTATTTTTATTAGCTTTAATTCTTGCATAAAGCAAACGATAATTTAAAAACTTTTCTCTAATAATGCTAAATTGTTGATTTTTACTTTCTAATCTTACGACTTTTTTAAAAAATTGCAATTTTTCTTCTATTGAGCCAGGTAGAATTTGATTTTTATATATACTTGAGCTTAATTCTTTTATTAAATGCTCTTCGCTTTTTTGTTGAGCTAAGCCGTAAATACAGCCACAATAATTTTGATGATACAATAAATCATCTTTTGCTAATTTTAATTGCCTTTGAGTTCCACCATCTTTTCTAAAATCAACGCAAAAAAACTCTAAATCAGTCCCTTTTAAAGCTTCTTGCATAGATACTCTTAATTGCTCTAAATCTTTTTTAGGAGAGCATAAAAGTGTGGTTGTAAATGTTTTTTGCCCTAATTTTAAAGCCATTTCAACAGAACTTTGCATTCTAAAATCAAAACATTTAGAACATCTCTTCCCACGCTCAGGCTCATTTTCATAGCCTTTTACATAATTAAACCATTCAGCATAATCATATTCACCTTTAATTAGCTTAATACCAAGCTTTTTACAAGACCTTGCTACATCAAAATATCTTAATTCATATTCGCTAAAAGGATGAATATTTGGGTCATAAAAATACCCGATGAGTTCTTCATCAGGCATTAATTTTCTTAATTCTTGCAAAAAAAAGTGCGAATCAACGCTACAACAAATATGAACTAGCATTAATTTATTTTATACTTTTTACTAATTTCATTTATTGTGCCATCATCTAGCATTTCTTGTAGGCTTTTATTTATTATCTCAAGTAATTTTGTATTACCTTTATTTACAGCAAATCCTTGTGAATCTTCATCTTTATACTCGCAAACTACTTGCAAATCAGGATTTTTATTTAAAAAATTAACAGCAGCAACCTTATCTAATACTATAGCATCTATTTTTTTGCTTTGTAATGAAAGTATGCTAATGCTAGAATTTGCAAAGCCTTTTACTTCTTTTTGGCTAGATTTTTTTGCTATATCATATTGCACCGAGCCAAGTTCAGCCCCAAAAAGCGTATTAGTAAAATCTAAATCTTTACAATTTTTAATTTCTTGATTTTCATTATTTTCTATTCTTTTTATGAAATAATTAGAACTATCTTTAAAATTAATTGTAAATTCTACTGCCTTAGCTCTTGCTGGAGTTTTTTTCATAATTGCTCCGATTAAATCCACTTTATTGCTCTTAAGACTTGGGATTAATCCGTCAAAATCCATATATTTAAACTCCACTTCTAAATTATTTCTTTTAGCAATTTCTTTAATAATATCAACATCAAAGCCTTTTAATTCGTTGTTCTCTAAATATTCATAAGGCGGATAATTAGGTGCTGTTGCTACTCTTAAAATATCAGCACTCATACTTGTTAATAATGCTAAAGAAAATAATATTTTTTTCATTTTGCTCCCTTACTTTACGCTATCTTTATAAACTGCGTTTTCATTTACTACTTCTTTAATAATTAAAGACCTTTTTGTCTCTCCTGTGCTATCTATGCTAATAATCCCACTAACGCCTTCGTAATCTTTAGTTTTTTTAATCTCTTGATTTATACATTCGCTAGTGATTTGCTCGCAACGATTTGCAGCTTCTACTAATACAAAATAAGCATCAGCACCCATTGCAGCAAAATTTGATGGAAGACTTCCATTATAAGCTTTTGCATATTCTGCTAAATATTTTTTGCTAAGTTCTGTTGGTGGAACATTTGCATCAAAGCTATCTGTATATAAATGATTGTTTGAATACTCTGCTGCAAGTTTGATAAATTGCTCATCAGCAACCCCATCAGCACTAGCGATTATACTTTTAACACCTGCTATTTTTGCTTGTCTTACAAAAAGTGCTGCTTCTTGATAATAAAGTGGCAAATACACTACATCAGGATTTAAACTAGCAATTTGAGCTGAAATAGCGTTAAAATCTTTATCTCCACTTGTAATGATTAATTCTTTTAATATTTCTCCACCACCTTGAACAAATTCTTTTTTGTAAGCTTTTGATAAACCTAGTGAATAATCAGTCGCTTGGTCTTTTACAATTACTGCTGTTTTTTTACCTTGAGCTAATAAATATTTTGCCATAGCTTCGCCTTGAAAACTATCATTAAAGCACACTCTAGCAGCGTAATTTTTGCCTTTTAATAATTTATCATTTGTAGCAGCTGGTGCAATTACAGGCACTTTTTTCGCTTCAGCTGTATTCATAACCACTATAGTATTTGCAGTAATCATTTCTCCAATTATTGCACTAACTTTTGGTAAAACTCTTTCAGTTGCTGTGATGGCTTCTATTTTATCGCCTTTTGTATCAACTATATTTAAATTGATTTGCTCTCCATTTTTTAAAGTTGGTTGCATTGCATTTGCTACTTTTATTCCATTAAGTGCCGCATTTCCATACGCTGCAACGCTACCGCTAAGTGGTAAAACTACACCAATATCTAAAGCAAAAGCCGCACTAGAAGCTAATAAAATTAAACTTTTTTTCATAATAAATCCTTTAAATAATTTAAATAAATTCCTTGAATTACAAGGCATAAAAGACCTGCAAAAAATCCTGCAAGTAAATCATCAAGCATAACGCCTAAGCCACCTTTTAGCTTTTTATCAACTTTACCAATAATACTTGGCTTAGTTATATCAAAAAGCCTAAATAAGATAAAAGCTAAAGCAAAATGCCACCAAGAGTTGTTAAAACTCATACCAATCGCCAAAAAAACCCCACAAACCTCATCAATTACTATTTCTTTAGCATCGTGTTCGTGAGTTTTTTCATAATCGTCAATGATTTTAATACTTGCAATAAAAATTGCAATACTTAATAGCATTAAAGTGCTTTTATCTGTGTAAATTAGTAACAAATAAGCAAATGGTAATGCCGCAATAGTCCCCATTGTGCCACTTGCAAACGGACTAAGACCTGAATAAAAAAATGTTAAATATAGTTTTGCTAATTTTTCTTTCATTAAAATCCTTTGTAATTTGGAAAAATATCTTAAGTTAGTTAAGGAATAATTTGTTTTTAGAATTTGATTTAAAGAATTTAAATATTGTTTTTAAATTCTATGATTTTTAATTTAAGAAAAACATTATAAAATAACGATTATTTTTTATAAAAAAAGGCAAAAAATGTTGAAAAAATCAATAATTTTAATGAGTATTTTATATTCTAGTTTAAATGCAAGTGCCGTTGATAGTAGATTTTCGTATCAAGATTATTTAGATTTTGGTGCTAATAAAGGCAAATTTAAAGCAGGGACAACAGAGCTTAGCGTAAGCTCTAAAGATGGGACTTTAAAAGTAGATAGTTTTTCTTCTATGCCTATGATTGATTTTAGTGCTAGTAATAAAACGGGTATTTTAAGGGGAGAATTTACAAATATAGGTGGCAATAGGGTTTTAAGTGCAGCTCATATGATTTTTGGAGACCAAGCAAATTCTTTGCATAAATATTCAGCTTTACAATTTGGTGGAGTATTAAATACTGTTGTAAGTGCATCAAATAATTTTGATAAATGGACTTGTACTCAAGGAACTTGTGGAAAAGATGATTTTTTAGCTCTTAGAATGGGTAAGGTTAATATTAATAAAAAAGCGGATATTGCTCCGATAAAATACTATGATGAAAATGGAAAAGATACAAATTACGAAGCTTTTAAAACATATTCATCAGATATTAATAATGATTTAGCAAATTTTGAAGATAAAAGTGGTAAGGCAGCTTTATATGATAATTTTAGATATACACTTTTTGTAAGGAGTGGAACAGGTCTTCAAAAAATTAACACAGTAGAAACAATAAATAAAAACGGATACGATTATTTTAGTGTAAAATCAGATAAATTGGCTGATGCAAATAAGTATTTTACAGGTGGAATTATAAACAACATAGATAAAAATGAAAGTTTCAGACAAGAATTTGGAATCTATACAATTAATTTTAATCAGAATAAATTATTGAATTTTTCAAGCACAGGCGCAAAAGGCGATAGTGGAAGTGCTTTATATGTATGGGATAATGTAGATAAAAAATGGTATATGATAGGAGTAGCTAGTGTTGCAAATTGTAATGAAAATAGCACATCTTGTACTTATACAAATTATCATTTAGTAAATAATAATACTTTAGATATTTTTAATAAGGCTCATAGTGTTATTACATCTGCTAATTTAACACTTAATAATGATGGTTTAAAAGATGATAAAAATCATCTTGTAGAACAAACAATGGGGGCTTTATCTTTTAAACACCATTATTCTGGTTATATAAGCAGTTTAAATAAAAATTACGATGCTTATAAGCAAAGATTAGATTTAATGGCTAATGATAAGGATATTTATATAAATGGTGGTTCTTTAACTCTTAGTGCTAATGCTGATTTAGGTTCTAGTGCATTGATTATAAAAGATAATTTAACTTATGATATTAAAGGTAATTTTGACTTTTTACATGGTGGTCTTGATATAGGTGCTAATTCGGTCGTAAATTATTATGCAAAGACTACTCAATATGATTTCTTACATAAAATCGGAGCTGGCAAGCTAAATGTATATTCAAGTAGCCCCAATGCAGGTCTTAGAATAGGTGGGGGCGAAGTTGAGTTTAAAAATTCTTCAGGCACAACTTTTGGTAGTATTTATATGACTAATAATTCAAGTTTAAAGATAAATAACGCCAATCAAATAAATACAAATTATTTATATTTTGGCGAGAATGCAGGCAAGCTTGATTTAAATGGTGCTAGTTTAAAATATTTTAATAATTTTTATGCAAGTGATAATAATGCAGTGATAACAAATACTAGCACTAACTTAAGCACTTTGGAAATCAATAAATTTGCTACAACAGAACCTACAAATATTATTTATCACGGAAATATTAAAGGAAATATCAATATAATTCAAAATCACAATAATAAATCCGATAAATATGCTGTTTATGATGGTGGTTTAGATATTCAAAATATGGAATTTAAAAACGGAAATTTAGTTTTACAAGGTCATCCAATAGTGCATAATTATGTATCACAAGATGTAAAAGATAAGCTAAAAGAAGATATATTTACTACCCCTACAAGGCTAGACCAAGAAGATTGGGAAGAGAGAAATTATAAAATGGCTAGCCTAACTTTAGACAAAGCTAGTCTTGATATTTTAAAACATTCAAATGTGGATATTAAAAACATTAATTCTATTTCTTCAACCATTAAAATTGGCGATAATTTAGCTTATATAGATAGGTTTGATGGAGAAAATATAAAAGCAAATGATACTATGGGTAGTGATACTAATGAAAGTTATTATAATAATCTAAAATATCAAGAAGAAGTAACAAAAGGCAAAAGCATTGCTAAAAATATCAAAATTAATTCAAATTTTGATTTGAAAACCAATTCAAAACTAAGCCTTTTAAATGGCACAGATTTTAAAGGCACAATAACAGCTGATGATAGTTCTAGCCTTGAGTTTAATGGTGCAATGATTAATGCAAATATAAACGCAAGTAGCCTAAACTCAACCAATACAACATATATTTACGAAAGCAAAACTAATGCTTTAAATATAAGCAAAAGCACAAGTGGAGCTAATAATACCTTGCTAATCCAAAAAGACTTTTTAAACGGAGATGATAAAATACTTTTAGCAAGTCTATCAAACTCTACTTTAGTGGCTGAAAATTATTTTGATATTAAGGGTGAAGCTTCAGTATTTGCCGACCTTAAACCTAATGTAAAATACTATGATGAAAACGGCACAGCTAAATGGTATCTTGAAAAAATACCATCTACTCCATCACCAGAGCCAAGCCCAACACCAAATGAGCCTAGCACTCCAAATAAACCAAGTGAGCCTGATACTAAACCAACTCCACCAACTAACACAGACACAACTCCAAGTGAGCCTATTAATCCAAATGAGCCTAGTGTTAATAATCCAAGCGAACCTAGTATTCCTAGCACTCCAACAACTCCAAGCGAACCTGATACTAAACCGATTGAGCCTAAGCCAGACACCCCAACAACTCCAAATGAGCCTACAATACCAGATGAGCCAAGCACTCCAAATAACCCAGAAGAGCCTGTTATAGTTGAGCTTGACCCAAATCCTAGCAACAATCCAAGCAATGTAGAAACAAAAGGCCATTATCAAGAATACTTCTTCGTAAGAGAGAAAGAAAGTTCAATAAATACAGCTAAAAACACGCTAAATCAAGCATTTTTTAACTATGTTTTAGAGTGGAACAATATGCAAAAGCGTATGGGAGAGCTAAGAGATGAGGTTGCAAATGGTGGAATTTGGATTAGGAATTTCGGTGGAGCAAGTTCGTATCTAAAAGATAATAAGACCAAATATTATGAATTACAAATCGGTGCTGATAAGATTAGCGAAATGGATGATTTCAATGCTTATGCGGGAATTATCTTTACTAATTCAATTTATAAACTAGATACAAAAAATATGCTAGAAGGTAAAGTAAAAGGCATAGGCGGGGGACTTTATTCAAGCTTTATTTTTAATAATGGTTTTTATATTGATATGATTGCAAAATATGTTGATTATAAAAATGACTACACTCTAACGCTAAATAATGGCAATAATAAAGCAATTTATATTAACGCGAATAATCATTCTAAAAGCGTAGTAGCAAGCGTAGAATTAGGCAATAGATTTTATATGAATAATTATTATTTAGAGCCTAGCGTTGAGTTAATTAGTGGCTATGTTAGTGCGATTAGCCTTGAAAATAAAGCCGAGCATATAAAATTAGAAAGCAAATCATTCGTTCCATTTAATACAAAAACAATGCTAAGTTTTGGTAAGCAAAGTAGCGAAGATTCAAGATTTGGATTTAGATTTGGGGTTGGAATTGCTGCTGATTTAGCTAAAAACGGCGATAAAACCATAAGAGATTTAAATGTAATTAGACAAATTGAAGGTAAAAAAGATACAAGAATGCTAACTAATGCTTCATTTAATTATAATTTCACGAATAATTTAAGGCTAATGACCGAGTTTGAAAGGACATTTTTTGGTGATTTGAATGTGGATTATTCGCTTAATATGACTTTAAGAAAGAGTTTTTAATTTATTTTGCACCTATTTTAAAGGTGCAAAATCTTTATATGTTTTTATCTTGTCAATAAATATTATTTATTGGGTTTTTTAATGAGTTTAAGCATAAAGAGTTTCAAAATACATTTATTCTATCGCCTAAATACTCAAATTATGATGCAAAGCTTAATTTTTGATATAAAGAAGCAAAAATAACCATTAAATAATAATCTTTATTCATTCACTCGCATTACTAAATACAAAAAATAAAGAATTTAAAATAATAATTCAAATAAAAATATTTTAATTTTCTTTAAAAGTAAGAAAATTTAAATTGCTAAGTTATTGTTTGTATTAAACTACTTCTTAAATCTTGCCAAATTACTAAGCGGTAAAGATAGCTAAGATTTATAATTTTTACCAACAAATTTCTTAAAAGTTTAGTTATTTTTAATGTTACTTTTACGCATTTAATTGTATTTTTTACTCATAAAATCACTTGAAATCTCACTGATATTGATTTTTTTAAGTATTAAAAAATAAAGAATTTAAAACAATAATTTACACATAAAAACTAAAAAATATAAAGCAATATTTTTATTATTACCAAAGCTTTATATTTTGATTTAGAGATAGCCTAAATAGTATTAAATCAATAATATGATAAATTCAAATTTATGTTTAAGCTATTATTTTTTTTAAAAGATTATTTTTTGAATGAATTGCTGTGATTTGCAATATTAATGCAAGTTAGCGTTAGAATATTTTTATCTTTTTCGTAAATTAGCACCAAATCGTTTTTCACATGGCAATCTCTATAGCCTTTAAATTTACCTTGCAAAGCGTGGTCTTTATAAACCGGTTCTAATACTTCATCATTTGCCAATCTTAAAATAATTTTATTTGTTAATTCTTTATCAGCTTTGCTTAGTTTTTTAAAGGCTGTTTTGTAAGCTTTAGTCTCCCTTACTTGATACTTCACCATTTTATGCTTTCTTCTACGAATTTTTCAGCGTCCATATATTCAATTTCCCCACGCAAATATGCAGCTTTTAATTCTTTTGCTTCTTTTATAGAATCTAAAAATTCTTTACTATTATAAAAATCATCTAATTTGCTTTTTTCTTTCTTTATCTTTATCGGCTCGTTAAATGCCTTTGCTAATTCTTTTAAAGCCTTTAAAAAGTGCGGATTATCATTCATCTTTACTATTACATTCATATTTACTCCTTTTGTAATCGTTATCTTATACTAAATATGTTTAATTTATCAAGTTTTAAGTAAAATTCTTGCTTTAAATTCTTAAAAGTTTAAAATGTTTTTTGATTATATTTTTTAAAAAGTTTAATAAGTAAAAGGTGCTAAGGATAGCACCTTTTTTGTTATTACAAATAATCTTTAAAACTATTGTAATAACCTTAGTCGTTTTTTAAGATAGCTAAACGCTATCTTAAAAACTCCATTCAGT